>JBDKHE010000466.1:0-6004 GCA_039797805.1 Verrucomicrobiota bacterium | reverse complement strand
AGCCGTTGCCGCGGGCCCAGTAGAACGGTACTTCCGGGGTGTGATAGAACAGGCCGTTGGGGCGCTGGAGTTGCTCCAGGTAATAGACCATTTCCTTGGCCGCCCGGTCGATGTAGACTTGGTTGCCTGTGGCCCGGTACGCCTGGGCCTGTACCATCGTGATCATGAACATGTCGTCGATCCAAAGGCGCGTCTGCCAGCTGCGGCCGGCGGCTTGGTGCTCGCGGGCGCGCGGCTCGATGCGGCTGCCGTAGGGCTCGCCCCATTGGCGGAGCGCCATCCATTCACCCAGTGCCAGGCAGCGGATGTCGCCGTTCTGCCGATAGATTTCGAGGGGCACCGAGCCAAAGACCGTCCAGTCGACGTGCTGCGGCGTGGGGATCAGGTTCCGGTCGGCGCCGAGCAGGGGCTCGAAGCGCTGCGCCAGCTGGGCCTGCAGCGCGGTGTCTTTTTCCAGGTCGGCAAAAACCAGCGCCCCGTACCACGTACACACCTCGGCGTAGTGGATCACCGGGTCCGTCCCCAGCATCATGTGCGGACGCGGCATGAAATTCGCCGTCACGCGCCGCCCGATCTCGCCGGGGGAGCGGCCTTCCGGCCACGGGCCGAAATCATAGGCCTGCGCGGTGAGTGTGACCAGCAACGCGGTGCCGGCGACCAGACGAAGGAGTAGCGGGGGCATGGATCATCATTGGAACGGGGGATTTTTCCGCGCAACCCTCCATTGGTCGGACCGTCTGATGACGGATTCCGGGTTGGACAACCGGGAGTGTCTGCCAACCATGCGGCCATGCAGACTCTGAAACAACTGTTCGACCAAAACCGGGCCTGGGCGGGAGCGATCAAGCAGCGGGACCCCGAATTCTTTCAGAAGCTTTCCCGTCAGCAGAACCCGGAATACCTCTGGATCGGCTGCTCCGACTCGCGCGTGCCGGCCAACGAGATCATCGGGCTGCTGCCCGGCGAGGTTTTCGTCCACCGCAACATCGCCAACGTGGTCGTGCACGCCGACCTCAACGCGCTTTCGGTCATCCAGTTCGCCGTGGATATGCTCAAGGTGAAGCACATCATGGTCGTCGGGCACTACAATTGCGGTGGCGTCAACGCCGTCCTGCGCTGCCAGCGCGTGGGCCTGGCCGACAACTGGCTGCGCCACGTGCAGGATGTGAAGGTCAAACACGACAACTGCCTCTGCCAGCTGCCGGATGATTCCGCCCGCAGCGCCAAGCTTTGCGAGCTGAACGTCATCGAGCAGGTGGCCAACGTCTGCGCCACGACGGTGGTCCAGGATGCGTGGACCCGCGGCCAGAACCTGACGGTCCATGGCTGGGTGTACGGATTGCGCGACGGATTGCTACGCGACCTGAAGACCTCGGCCAGCAGCGCCGAGGAAGCCGCCACCGCGTACAAGGCCGCCGTCACGGTCGCCAACGGCGAAGGCTTCACCTCCGTCCCTTGGTGAAAGGCCTCCTTGGGTGGCGCCAGGGATTTCTCAGTGCGATCGGGCAGCCCCACGCCGGCTCCTGGCATTATCGATCCTCCGGATGAACACGGATGATTCGACGGGATCCATTCCAGACTCAGAGATCGCGAGCAGGGCAGGGGGAACGCGGCCCGCGAGAACGGCTGGCTGAAGGGAAAACGTGTCGCTCAATCTGCCCGCCGCTGGCGTACTGATCCGGCGATGCTGGGAGAGGCAACCGTCTCGATTATCGAATCGGAAGCAATTCGGGATCCGTCACCACGGAAAGCGTGGAACCCACCCAGACAGGGCAGCTCGCAACCGGACAGAAACGCCTGATGGCGATCAGTGATTCGCAGCAGGTTGGCGTGGGCGGTGCGGAATCAACCGGGGAGGAAGATCACGACGGCGTTGTAGGTGGCGTGGCAAATCACGCAGGGGAGCAGATGCCGCGTCTTCTTGAAGAGCCAGGCATTCACCACGCCCAAGGCGGCCACGGGCACCCAGGCGAGGGGCGGATGAAAGATCGCGAAGAACGCGGCGCTCAGGACCATCGCCCGCCAGTCGCCCAGTTCGCGGTCCAGGCTGCGGTAAAGCAGGCCGCGGAAAAAATATTCTTCGGTCAGCGGGGCCATGCAGACCGCGAGCAGGGCAAACCAGAATTTCTGTCCGGCAAACTGGTTCGCGAACTTGGCGGCTTCGTTCAGGGCTTCGTTCGCCGCCGGGATCCACCTCAGGCCCATCAGGTAGAACGCGGCCAAAAGGGCGGTCGCGGCTCCGAGCAGCACGGCGAGGGCCACGCCCCGCGGCAAAGGGAACCGGACGCTCGCCGTCGGCCAGCGCACGATGTCGCCGAACCCCACGTTGCGCTCCTTCAGGAAGCCGAGCATGACGATGCAGGCGATGCTGCCGACCACGCCGTAGACCACGCTGCGCACCAGCCAAAGGGTGGCGGGATTCCCGAAGGCGGAGGCCAGACCGATCGCG
The DNA here is from genome assembly GCA_039797805.1 of Verrucomicrobiota bacterium. Lineage (GTDB taxonomy): Bacteria > Verrucomicrobiota > Verrucomicrobiia > Opitutales > Opitutaceae > Lacunisphaera. Next base: position 3,555 of record JBDKHE010000466.1, on the reverse strand, counting down.
ATACCGACCCCTTCCACCATCAGGGCGATGCCCACGGTGGCGTGGAGCAGGCTGGGGGCCGGAACGGACTTCTCCGACCACGGATCGAACAGGTAGGGCAGGCGGGCACGGAGGCCCTGCCACATGGCCACCGCCACGAGTGAGGAAAACACGATGCCCATGATGGCCACGTGCCAGGCGTGCAGCATCACGCCGGTGCCGAAGGCGAGGGTGCCGATCAGCGCGATCCAATAGCGTGCGCGGTTCGGCGGCTCGGCTTCGCCGGAGGAGGAGGGAGCGGTGACCAGGGCAACCGCCTTCAGCGCCAGGGTGCGGCTGAAGATGAGCCACGCGCCTCCGACCAGCGCGATCTTCCAACTGTCGCCGGGAAACATCAGGCAGCTGACAGCCAGTATGCATCCGACCACGCCGTTCGCGATCCGGCTCCATAGCCGCGCCTTGGCCTTCAACAGGTCCTCCAGACCGCGCGGCCAGGTGAGCGACAGCCACAAGGCGCCACCCTCCGAAGCGAGGGAGCGCGGTCCGAGCACCAGGAGCAGATAGGTCCCGCAGATGATCGCCACACCGCTGAGCAGGGACCAGCTGTTGTCGGCCAGCCGATAGAGATTCCGGAAATGAAAGGCTTGGGTGGCAGCAATGGTCAGAGGCACCAGCAGCACCTGCACAATCGCTCCCTTGTCGCGCCACAGCCAGAGGAGTTCCTTGCGCTGCAGGGGATTTTTCCCAAAGCGACTGCGCACCGCGAGCAGCCGGCTGCTGGCCGGCCCGGTGCCGCTGGTGGGGGCCTGTAAACCATGGACCGTCGCCCGCTGGGTCAGGCCGATCGCACCGAGCGCCATCGCCGAGGAAAACAGCCACCACGAGACCGTCACCTGCGTCAGACTCGGCGCATCGCCCCAACCAAAGAGCAGGGCTCGCACCGGCCAGACCGGAAACCAACCGCTCACGGATCCGAGCAGCCCACCGAGGAGACGGCCGAAGCCGTCAAACTGGAGCAGAAAAAAAGGCAGGATCATCGCGATATAGCCAAACCATGACACGAGCCCGAGCACCGCACCCCGGGTTCTGACGCCCAGCCGGAGCAGGGCGACGGTTTCCAGCGATTTGCCTACCGCGGAGGTGGCCACCGCCAGGGGCAGACCGACGAGCAGGGCGGCCGGCCAGACCGGACCGTTGAAAGGGAGCAGCCGGAAGGCGGACCAGAAGAAGATGGGGGCGGTGAAATAGATCGGATTGGCCATGCAGGGCGCGAGGAGTTCGGTGTAGAACGCATGGACCGGCCGGATGGGGTGCGACAGCAGCCACTCCCACATCGGATGGCGTCGCCGTTGCACGTCGAGTTCCAGGCCTTCGCCTTGGCAGACCAGCATGGTGAGCCACCAGCCGAGGAAGAGCCCCAGCACGGCCGCCGGCACTGCTGCCTGACGGGAGGATTGGGTGAAGAGATTGCCGAGTGAGCGATCCACGACGACGAACGCTGCGGAACCTTCCGAGCGGAACCGGCGCTCGACCTCGGCCCGGTGGGCTTGGCGCGCCTTGGAGTTTGACTTGCCGGGCGGCTGGCTGCGGTTGGCGAGTTGACTCAGCGCGTAGTCCCGACGCTTCTCGGCCTCGATCACTTCCTGGCGATCAGCCATGGTCGTGTGGGTGGAGGCCGCCAGGGCCTGCTTGCGCTGGTTCAGCTCGGTTTGCCGGGCGATCGCCTCGTTGAGGACGGCTTGGTCCTCGGAGGACAGAATGATGTGCCCGACAGCCTCGGGGTTGGACGAGGTGACGGCATCGCGGGTCGCCTGGATCATGTTCCAACCGAGGATGCCGTGAATGAAGCAGACGATCAGCACCATGAAGAAGCGCATCAGGCCGCCCAGACCGGAGTCGGCACCTTCCTTCCGTCGTCGGCCCATGAGCTCGCGTTGGCGCAGTTCGCGCCCGGCAGCCCGGCGGCGAGCGGTCTGCCACAAAAGGCGCATGACGCGCCGGGCCGGAGTGGGCGGAGGGAGCTGGGTGGACATCACCGGGTGCTGGTCAGCTCGACAAAGACATCCTCCAGCGAGCGCCCGGCACGGATTTCCGTTAGCGTGCCTGCCGCCAGCAGTCGGCCCTGGTGCAGAATGGCCGCATGGCTGCACAGACGTTCCACCTGATCCATGAGGTGGGTCGAGAAGACGATGGTCGTGCCGGCATTTGCCAACTCGCGCATGAGGTCAAAGAAAAGGCGCGTCGATTCGACATCCAGTCCGTTGGTGGGCTCATCGAGGACGAGCAACGGAGGTTGGTGCAGCAGGGCGAGGAGCAGGCCCAGTTTCTTTTTCATGCCGCGCGAGTAGTCGTCAGCGTATTGGGCCATCGCTTCCTGCATGCCGAGCCGGAGAATAAGGCTGTCGAGCCGCCCGACGGCCACGAGGGGATCCAAGTCGTGCATGCCCGCGCTCAGTTCAAGGATCTCGCGGCCGCTCAGGTAGGAGTAGAAGACCGGTTCATCCGGCAGGAAACCCACCAGGCGCTTGGCCATCACCCGGTCCTCAAAGCAGTCACGTCCGTCGATCGTCATGGTGCCGGCGTCGGCCTTCAGGATGCCCATCAACAGGCGGAACATCGTGGTCTTGCCGGCGCCATTGGGCCCGAGGAGTCCGCTGATCTGTCCTCGAGGGATTTGCCAGCTGACGTCGGTCAGCACGGCTTTGGAGCCAAAACTTTTTTGCAAGTGGTCGATGACGACCAACGCAGGGGCGCTTGCCAGGACAGGGGATGACATTGGGTAGGCGGCGATTGGCCCGGCGCCACTGAAGCGCGAGACTTCACCACTTGTGGCTGCGTGAAAAGAGCAAAGTCGTCCGGACGGTTGGCGACCGGGCTTGAGGGCAGCCGCCGGACAACAAAAAGCCCGCGGCGCGGGCCGCGGGCTGGAAGGAGTCGTCTGCTGGGTTGGTCCGGCTCAGGCGCGGCCGAGGTAGGAACCGTCGGCGGTGCTGACCTTGATGATTTCGCCGGCCTTGATGAAGAGGGGAACCTGGACAACCAAGCCGGTCTCGCAGGTGGCGGGCTTCTGGACGTTGGAGGCGGTGTCACCCTTGATGCCCTCGGAGCTCTCGGTGACCTTCAGGGTGACGGAGGAGGGGATGTCGATGGTGACGGGGGCTTCGTTGATGAAGAGCACCTCGGCCTTGCCGTTGGCGACGAGGTAGTACTTGGACTCACCGATCATCGACTCGTTGAGCTCGAACGTCTCAAAGGTCTCGGGATCCATAAAAGAGTACGTGTCGCGGTCGGCGTAGCTGAACTCGAGCGTGCGGCGGTCGGTCGGGAGGACCTCGACCGGGTCGGGGGAGTTGAAGCGCTGTTCCAGCGACTTGCCGTAGCGCAAGTTGCGCATTTTAACCTGAACGAAGGCGCGCAGGTTGCCGGGGGTGCGGTGCTGCGTCTCCATGATGAGGTGGGGCTCACCGTTAAACTTGATGACTTGGCCTTTGCGAAGGTCGTTGGCTGCGGGCATGACGGGATCGGGTCGGAGGTTTTGTGTTGTTAAAGGGTACAGGAATACCGAGCCGCTTTCGG
>JBDKHE010000465.1:0-3511 GCA_039797805.1 Verrucomicrobiota bacterium | reverse complement strand
TCGGCCAGCCTGCCATGGCTTGACCGTCTCGTACGGGCTCGGGTCGTCCCTAGCCCGCCACGCGCCGCACCACTTCACCCGCCGCCGCAAATCCGAAGGCGGCCGTGATGAACACCGCCGTGCCAAAGCCGGTCGCGCAATCCAGCCTTAGCGCCGAGCCTGCCTCAGGCTCGGTCGCACAGGTGCCGTCCGCCCACGGATAAACCGGTTTTTCCTGGGACGAAACACAGGGAATGCCGTAGTCGTTGCCCTCGCCCTTGGCGAAGCCGTGTTCGCGACGCAGTTTCCTGCGCACCTGCTTCAGCAGTTCATCCCCGTGCGACCCGCCCAGATCGCCCACCCGCACCCGGGTGGCATCGCGCTTTCCGCCCGCCCCGCCCACCGTCACCACCGGCTGGCCGCGCCGTTCGCACTCGGCGATCACCAGCGCCTTGTTCGTGACCGAGTCGATGCAGTCCACGACCCAGTCAAAGCGTCCGGCCAGCAATCGCGGCGCCGAGGCCGCCGTGAAAAACTCTCCCACCGCCGTCACCCGGCAGGCGGGATTGATGAGCCGGATGCGATCCGTCATCGCCGCCACCTTCGGACGCCCGATGTTGCCGTCGAGCGCGGGCAGCTGCCGGTTGACGTTGGTGATGCAGACATCATCCAAGTCGATCATCGTGATGGCCCCGATCCCGGAGCGCGCCAGGCCCTCGACGGTCCACGAACCCACCCCGCCGATACCGATGACCGCCACATGCGCGGCCTGCAGCCGGGGCAAGGCCGCAACGCCGTAGAGGCGGCCCAGCCCGCCGAATCGTTGGAGATAATCTTCGGTCAGTTCCATCGTCTGTAACGCGGCTCTATGCCTGCCCTCCGGCCCTCCCGTCAATCCTAGCCCGGAAATTTCCCCGCCCTGGGCACCGACCTCACCACCCGGCGCGTACACCTGGCGGCCACGCCGAGCCCGAGAAAACGGGCCCGCGCACATCACAAGGTTATCTACGCATGTTTTGCGATCTGTCGGTTAGTAGCTGCCTCCATTCCTGTTGTACGCGGCAGTCAATTCCGCCCGCCTCGGCCATATCATCGTTGGTTTGTCGCCGGAGATTTGTAGAGTGGCACAATCCCCAGCTGTTAGCAGCCCCCCAACCCCATGAAAAACTACCTTCACGGCAAACGTGGCGTCGAACTCCTGCACGACCCCCTGTTGAACAAGGGCACGGCATTCACCGACCAGGAACGCGCCTTGCTCGGTCTGCGGGGTCTGCTGCCGCCCCGCATCACCACGCAGGAGGACCAGATCAACCGGGTGCTCGACAGCTTCCGCCGCAAGACCTCGGACATCGAGAAATACATCTACCTCATCGCCCTGCAGGAGCGCAACGAGTCCCTCTTCTACCGCGTCGTCATGGATCATCTCGAGGAGATGATGCCCATCATCTACACCCCCACCGTCGGTCAGGCCTGTCAGCGCTGGGGCTACATTTTCCGGCGTTCCCGCGGTCTCTACATCACCGCGGAGGATCGCGGCCGGGTCGTGCGTATCCTCCGCAACTGGCCCTATCCCGACGTGCGCATGATCGTGGTGACCGACGGCGAGCGCATTCTCGGTCTGGGCGACCTCGGGGCCAACGGCATGGGCATCCCGGTCGGCAAGCTCTCCCTCTACACGGCCTGCGCCGGCATCCACCCGGCCCAATGCCTGCCCATCATGCTGGATGTCGGGACCAACAACACGGGCCTGCGCGAAGACCCGCTCTACATCGGGACCCCGACGCCGCGCCTGCGCGGTCCCGCGTATGATGAACTGGTCGACGAGCTCGTGCAGTCCGTGCAACAGATGTTCCCGCGCGCCTGCCTGCAGTTCGAGGATTTCGGCAACGCCAACGCCTTCAGCCTGCTGCACCGCTATCAGGACCAGATCTGCTGCTTCAATGACGACATCCAGGGCACGGCGAGCGTTACCCTGGCCGGACTCTATTCCGCCGCCCGCTTGTCCGGCGTGAAACTGGCGGACATGCGCATCCTTTTCAACGGTGCCGGCGAAGCGGGGATCGGCATCGGCGACCTCATCGTCAGCGCCCTGAAGGCCGAAGGCGTGGACGAGGCCACGGCCCGCCGGCAGTGCTGGTTTTTCGACTCGAAAGGATTGGTCGTGAAAAGCCGCACCGACCTGGTCGCGCACAAGCTCCCCTATGCCCACGACCACAACCAGCAGGCCGATCTCACGGCGGCGATCGAGGAGCTCAAGCCTCATGCGCTCATCGGGGTCTCGGGCATACCCGGCGCTTTCAGCGAGTCGGCCGTGCGAGCCATGACGCGCCTCAACCCGCGTCCCGTCGTCTTCGCCCTCTCGAACCCGACCTCGAAATCAGAATGCACCGCCGAACAGGCCTACGGCTGGAGCGAGGGCCGGGCCATTTATGCCAGCGGCAGCCCATTCGCCCCCGTCACCCTCGCCGGGCACACCCACGTCCCCGGCCAGGGCAACAACGCCTACATCTTCCCCGGCGTGGGCCTCGGGGTGATCGCCAGCCAGTCCAGCCGGGTCACTCAGGCCATGTTTCTCGTGGCGGCCCGGACCTTGGCCAACCTCGTGACACCGGCCGATCTGGCGATGGGCCGGGTCTTCCCCGAACTGCCGCGCATCCGGGAAGTCTCCCGCGAAATCGCGCTCGCGGTCGCCGAAGTCGCCTTCGAACGGGGTTTGAACCAGACGCCGCGGCCGGCCGATCTCAAGGCCCACATCGCCTCCGTGATGTTCGACCCGCAGTATCCTTCCTACATCTGACGTGCCACCGGCGACGGTTCAGAAGCCTTCCGTCGCCAGCTTCACCACGCCGATTTCCAAAAGAAGGTTCGCGAAGCGGCGTTGCTCGCCGGTCGCGATCATCAGGGTCGTGCGCGGCGAGGCGATTTTTTCGTAGAACGACCAGCGCTCCATCTCCAGCCACCCGACCGTCGGTCCCAGGCGGTCGCGATAGAGTTGAAACAGGGGCGGCGTGTAATCCGCCGGCGGGGCCATCACCGTGGCGGCCTGCACCGGCACCGCCTCCAGCAACACGTCCAGCACCGTGAGCGCATCGAGCATACCCGGCGCGAGATTCAGGTGCACGACCCGCGCATGGGGTCCGCGATTGCCGGCGACGGGGAAGTTGCCGTCGGCTATCAACACTTGGGAGAAATGCCCCGAGGCCGCCAAGGCGGCGAGGATCTCGGGATGCTGGAGACGGGTTTTCAACATGGCGGGGGCATTTTCCCGGGAGGGTACAGGTTGGCAATCGGTATTGCGCCCCGCGCCTGACGCCGGCCGGGGCCCATGCCGTCAGGATCCTATTTGATCCCGAGCATTTTCTTCAACTGACCACCGAGAGAGCCGCTGCGCACCCCGGTTGCCACGAACATTCCGTTGGCGTCAAAAAGGGCCGAGCTGGAGGGCTTGCTGATGTTCAGCCGTTCGCCGAGCTCGTTTTCCGTGCCGGTGCCGGCATACCAGACTGGGAAGACGAGCTTGTTGCTCTTCGCG
>JBDKHE010000464.1:0-10354 GCA_039797805.1 Verrucomicrobiota bacterium | reverse complement strand
CTTTTCGACCGTCAAGCCGACCAACTTTCTGGTGTACCGGATGAGTGGGGCCGCCTACTTCGTCTCCCCTGAATCGGTGCGGAACCAATTCATGGTCCGCCTGGTGAACAAGCATTCCGTCCCAGCCACGCTCACGGTGACGACAGAAGGAGTGCCCGCCCATATCAAGCAGTCGGGATTCGAAGCTCCCGTCACCTTGCCACCGCTGGGAGAGCAGGTCACCCCGTTGGTTCTGTCGGTTGACCGCAAGGCGTACACCGGGGCCTTCCATTTCACCGTGCGGGTCCAGGATCTCGACCATACTTATCAATTGTCCCGGGAAGTGGAGTTCCTCGGACCTGATCCGAAGCTTTTGGAGGAGGAGGATGCCGAGCATGACCGCAAACGCTGAACCGCAAGTCAGCGCAGGAGACCAGGTCGCGCCGGAAAAGGGCGGCGCCAGCCTGTGGCTTTGGGTGGCGGCCGGATTCCTGCTGCTCGGCGTGGCCTGGGGGGTGCTGTTTACCGTCGCGCGATCCGCGAAAGTTGAATCGGTGCCGATGGCGCCGAAGGAGGCCCGGCCATGACGCACGAACTCGCCGGCATCACGGGACCGGGCTCGGCGCTGCTCGCCGGATTGGTCACGAGCCTGCATTGCGTGGGCATGTGTGGGCCGCTGGCTTGTTCGCTCATGCCGGCCCGCCGCGACGAATCCGATCCACACGTGGTGGCGACGGTGTACCATCTGTCGAGGCTCGCGGGTTATGCCCTGCTGGGAGCGCTGGCCGGCGGGATCGGCCGGGTGCCGCTGTCGTTCATCGGCGAGGGCACCATGCGTTATCTGCCCTGGCTTCTGGTCCTTTTCTTTGTCGCCGTGGCGGTGCGCTTTGACCAGCGGCTGCCGCGCCTGCCCGTTCTGGGCCGGGTCTACAGCGCGGTGGCGACACGGCTCCGGGGTGGTTCGCGTGTGCGTGCGGCCGGCCTCCTGGGGATCGCCACGCCGCTGCTGCCGTGCGGTCCGCTGTATTTCCTCCTGTCGCTCGCTTTGTTATCCGGTTCGGCCCTCCGCGGAGCGGAAACTCTGCTGGCTTTCGGGCTGGGGACCGTGCCGCTGCTGTGGTTCGCCCAGGCCAACTATCACCTGATCCGCGTGCGGCTGGGTCCGGTGTGGCTCGCGCGCATCCAAACCGCCATGGCCTTAATCATCGCGGCGGTGCTGGTCTGGCGGCTCCGCGGCACGCTGGGACTGGGCGGGCCGGGCGTGAACGACTTCGTCTGTTTCTGATTCCATGAACCGGTTGCCCGCCAAGGACGGTGAACGCAGGGAGGGGCCGGCGAGCCCCGCCCAACCGGGAGCTGGGTTTCAGCATGACTTGGTGAACGGGGGCGTGAGCCCGAAGGAGCGAGTGCGTGGACTGCGCCCCTCGCCAGCCGCCTCCGTTCACCTTTGCCTTCACTGCGGCACGCCGCTGCAGACCGAGCGCACCCGGGCAAGCGGCTTTTGCTGCACCGGATGTTCGTACGTGCACCGCTTGGTGCATGAACACGGCTTGGAGGGATATTACAAGATTCGCGACACCGTGGTCGCTCCCGTCGATCAGTCTGTTTTCCAGCCGCGTGACTATGGCTGGCTGACAGAGATGCAGGCGGAGGCGGAGAAGCAGCCCGGGACTCCTGCTCTGATGCTCGAGGTGCAGGGTATCTCCTGTGCGGGCTGCGTCTGGCTCATCGAGAAGATCTTTCACCAGCAGGCTGGCGCGCTGAACATCGAGACGGATGCCCAGCTTGGCCGCATGCGGTTGCGCTGGGAAAAGGGTCGGTTCGACGGGCCCGGCTTTGCCCGGGCATTGCAGTCGTTCAACTATCTTGTCGGGCCGCCGGGGGAGGAGCCGGCGGTACCGGAGAGCCGGTTGCTCGTCCGTCGCGTGGGACTGTGTGCGGCGTTCTCGATGAACATCATGCTGTTCGCCCTGCCGGCGTATTTTGGCATGGAGGCAACTTTCTCGTATGCGCCTCTGTTCGGCACACTGGCGATGGTGTTTGCCACGCTGAGTGTGCTTACGGGCGGTAGTTACTTTCTGGGCCGGGCGTTCCAGGCGCTGCGCAGCGGCGTGCTGCACATCGACCTGCCGATTGCCGTGGGCATCGTCGGGGCCTATGCCGGTTCTTTCTACGGCTGGGTGGCGGGCCGGGAGGAGTTCGTCTACTTTGATTTTGTCGGGGCCTTCATTTTGCTGATGTTGTTCGGTCGATGGGCGCAGGTTGCGGCCGTGGAGCGCAACCGCCGCCGCCTGCTCAGCGTGCAGGCCCGGCCGCACAAGGTCCGCGTGCTCGGCGCCTCCGGGGCGCTGGTCGAGCAACCGGTGGAAAACCTGAGACCGGGGGATGCGTTTCGCGTCCGTTCCGGTCAGGTGGTGCCGGTCGAGGCGCAGTTGGAATCATCGGCGGCAAGTTTCGGCACGGCCTGGATCACCGGGGAGGCCGACCCGCGCGAGTATCGGCAGGGCGGCCGCGTTCCGGCGGGTGCGGTCTCGCTGGCGCTGGGTGAGGTGCAGTTGCGGGCGGCCCAGGGCTGGAGCGAGTCGCTGCTGGCCAAGCTGCTGGCCCCGGCGGGTCGCGACAGTTTCCGCCACCGGTTGCTGGAAAAAATCGTCGGTGGCTACCTCGTGGCGATCTTTTTGGCGGCGACGGTTTCGGGATTGGTGTGGTGGCTGGGCACGCATGATCCGGTCCGCACCTTTGCGGTCGTCACGGCGGTGCTAGTGGTATCCTGTCCGTGTGCGGTTGGTCTGGCCTTTCCGCTGGCGGATGAAATGGCCACGGTGGCGCTGCGGCGTTGCGGGGTGTTTGTGCGGGAAGCCGACTTGTGGCCCCGGCTGGCCCGGATCAAAAAACTCATCTTCGACAAGACCGGCACGCTCACCATGGAGACGCCGGAACTGCGTCATCCCGCCGTGCTGGACGGCCTGGCTCCGGCCGCGAGGATCGCCTTGTTTACGCTGGTGCGGGACAATCCCCATCCGGTCAGTCGCAGCCTGTGTGAGAATCTCCTGGCGCGTACCGATGCCTCCGCCTTGCACATGATGGCGGGCAAGATGTCGGAAGATCCCGGGCAGGGCGTACGGATCGAGACACCCCAGGGCAGCTGGTCGCTTGGGCGACCCGGCTGGCGGGGCGCGCATACCCCGGCGATTTTGATTGAAGGTCATGACACGGAATTCTGCTGCGACGGGGTGGTGCTCGCCCGCTTCAACTTCACGGACGCCGTGCGATCCGACGCCGTGGCCGAGGTGGCGACACTGCGCTCCCGCGGTCTGGAAGTCTATATTCTGAGCGGAGACCGCCGCGCCAAGGTGACGGAGATGGCGGCTGCGCTGGGTCTGCCCGCCGACCACGCGGTCGCGGAGGTCACCCCGGAGCAAAAGGCGGCCTGGGTGCAGGCAATGGACGCCCGGGACACCATGATGCTGGGTGACGGGGCCAATGACAGTCTGGCGTTCGACACGGCCTTTGTGCGCGGCACGCCGGTGATCCACCGCGGGGTGCTGGAGGGGAAGGCCGACTTTTATTATCTGGGGCAGGGCATCAGCGGACTGCGGCGATTGTTCGAAGTGAATGCCGCCCGTCGCAAGACGCAGACGGCGTTGCTGTTTTTCTCGGTGGCCTACAATGCGGTCGCGGTGGGCTTCGCGGTCACCGGACACATGAACCCGCTGCTGGCGGCAATTTTGATGCCGGTCAGCTCCCTGCTCTCCCTGGCGATCGTGGCTCTCGGGATGCGGCGGTGGGTCAGGCTCTGATCACACCGACTGCTTGGGAATGGCGTCAGTCAGGTTCACGGGCTCGCCCGCGGTCACGAGGATGTTGTCCTCGATGCGGACTCCGCCGATGTGCAGGTGCTGGTCGACCAAGGCCCAGTTCACTGCGTTGCGATGGCGGGCGCGGCGACCGGGGTCGCTCAGGATGGCCGGGATGAAATAGAGTCCGGGCTCGACGGTGACGATGTAGTTTTCGCGGAGGATCAGGTCCATGCGCAGGCTGCGCAAGCTGGGCCGCGGATCGAAGTCCCGGCCGGGTTCCAGGCCGCTGGCGTCACGCACGCCGAGACCGACCATGTGGCCAAGGCCGTGCGGGTAGAAGAGGGTGTGGACATCCTGCTCGACGAGGGCATGCGGGTCGCCGCGTACGACGCCCATGGCGGCGAGGCTGCACATCAGGTCCGCGGCGGTGCTGAAATGCAGGGCCTTCCACTCCATGCCCGGCCGACAGAGGTCGCAGGCGCGCTGCTGGGCGCCGAGGACGGCCTGATAGAGATCGCGTTGGAAGGGGGAGATCCGGCCGATGACGTAGGTGCGGGTAACGTCGGTCACGTACCGGTCGATCTGGGCTCCGGAGTCGATCAGGATAAAATCGCCATCCTTCGCCACCCGGGCGGGCGAGGGGCTGCCGTGGAAGACGGCGCTCTGGGCACCGATGCCGACGATGGTGTCGTATCCGGTGGTCTGGGCCCCGGCGCGGAAATAGGCGGTCTCCAATTCGATCTGGAGGCTGCGCTCGCTGACTCCCGGCCGCAGCAACGGTTGGATGGCGGCGTAGCCGGCGGCAGTGGCGGCAGCGCCCCGCTGCATCAGCAGGACCTCGCCGGGTTCCTTGGGGCGGCGGGCATGCTTATAGAGCTCGCGCACGGCATGGGTGCGGGCCTCATCCGCGGGAATTCCAGCGATGGGATCGCCGAGCATGATGACGGGGCGGTCGCGACGGGCCGCGAACCAGGCCGGGAATGCCGCAAGGAATTCACCGGGCAATTGCTCGCGGCCTTCCCACACCCGGTCCATTTCCGTCGTTTCCGCGACGAAGGAGGTCCATTCGCCGAGCGCCGCGTCGAACGCGAGGATGCCGCCGATGGCGTCGGCGTGGCCGGTGAGATAATAGTATTCCTGGTGCGCGATGAAGGGCAGGTGCGCGTCACTGATCTCGGGCTTGGGCAACAGATGGCCGGCGCCGATGAGGAGGACTTCGTTGGTCAGGCCGAGGGCGCGGGCGATACGTTCACGCCGGGCGGGGAAGTTGAAATTCATTCACCGACAAGGAGGCATAAAAATGCCCAAAAAGGAAGGCGGCAGACTCGGCGGGGCCAAAAACGCCAGTCCGCGTCAGGCCCGACGCCGGCGGGCGTTGAGTGCGAGTCCGGCCAGACCCAGCACCAGCAGGGCGTAGGCCGAGGGTTCGGGGACCGGGCTGAAATTCAGGAAAATGGCCGGATTGATGCCATCCAAACCGGTCGTCAGACTGAAGGTGCCACCGTTGAGGTTGTTGGAGAACGCCGAGGCATCGATGAGGAAGTTGTTGGCGTTGAATCCGGTGAGTCCGCCTGCGCTGTTGCCGGTGATGAGCATCCAGGAATAGCCGAGGGCGGAGTTGAAATCGCTGACGTTGCCCGGCGTGCCGCTGGCGTTGAGCGAGATCAGTTTCAGCGTGAAGGGGGAGCCGGCGGTGGCGGTGATGTTGAGCAGTCCGCCCGAGACTTTGACGAGGTCGTAGCCGGTGCCGGGCGCGCCGTTGGCGGCCTGCACCTCGAAGTTCATCGTGCCGCCCGGGGCCAGGGTGAGGCCGGAACCGAAGGTGAGGGTGCCGGGCGAGTTGCCGGGAGACAGGATGACGTTGGTGCCGGCGGTGACGGGGGTGTTGAAGGTGCCGTTGCCACCCAGGGTCCCGCCATTGGCGCCGAAGGCGATGAGGTTGGTGAGGGCGACGCCGCTCGTCGTGTCGAGCAGGCCGCCGTTGATGGTGATGGTACCGGTGCCCAGGGCGCCGCTGGACCCTGCGATCAGTTTCCCCTGCAGAATGGTGGTGCCGCCGGAGTAGCGGACAAAGCCTGAATTCAGATCGCCGCCGATTTGGAGGGAGGCGGGCCCCGTCTTGATGAGAGAACCGACGGAACCGCTTTCCACGATCGAGCCGGAAAAATAGCCGTCAACCGCCTGGTTGATGGTCAGGGCCGTGGTGCCGGTGGCGGCAAGGATGAGAGAAGCATGATAGAGACCATCCTCCGTGTAGGCATCGCCCCGCAGCAGGCTGCCGATCTGGGGCGCGGTGGTGTAGAACTGGACCGCGCCGCCGTTGATCAAATCCACGCCCCCAGTGCCGAGGGCGCCGTTGGCGTAGGACGACAAGGTGGAGTAATCCACGAGGGTTCCCCCGCTGTAGCTGTTGGCAGCGGACAGCGCCAGATTGCTGTTGATCCTGAGTTGACCGGGTCCGCTGATCACACCCGACAGATTGGTGGAGGAGTTAAGCATCAGCGTTCCCGACGTCAGATTGAAATTGTTGGTCACGGTTCCCAGGTAAGGCCCCTCGAAGGCCGCACTGTTGTCTGTGGCGGTGGCCAGCAGCGTGACGGTTCCCGGTCCCAGGGCTGCCGGGTCGGTGACGGCCAACGTACCCGAGTTAAGGACGATCCCACCGGTGAAGTTGTTGGCGGGATTGGTGAGTTTCACGGTGGAATACCCGATTCGGGTATTCCCGTCCTGGAAGAGATCAGGAATGCCGATATTCACCGCCTTGCTGCCGGTCAGTTGCGTGCCGATGGTCAGGACGCCACCTTTGTATCCGGTCAAGAAGTAGTCCCCGGTGTTGTTGTTGGCGGTCTCGATGGTTCCATTCACGGCCGTTTGGCCGGTGGTGCCCAGATACAGGTTGACGCCGAGACTTTTGAAGTCGACTGCGCCGGAATAGGTATAGAGCGGACCGCTACCGTTGTTGTTCACGGCGACACTGGAATCGAGTCCCAGCACGCCGCCATTGCTGACGCTGACAAAGCTGCCAATCAGATCCGTCAGGCTGAGGCCTGAGTTATTGGTCACCCCGACATAGCCTCCGTTGTGCAGCTGGATGCTGGTGCCGCCGGAAAGCGAGCTGTCGCTGTCAAAGACAATGGCCGCAGCGTCTGCGATCGTACTGCCGGTGTAATTGTTGGTACCGGCAGCATTGAGGACGACGACCATCGGGCTGGATTCACCCATGGAGGTGACGTGCAGGTCGTTGTTGCCGGTCAGAGGATTGATGCTGGAAGGATCCGCCAAGAGCAGCCAGCCGGCACCGCGGAAATTGTACTGCCCGGAACCGGGAACGGGCGTGATCGGGCCATTGAGAGTGGCGGAGCTTTGCGTGCCAATTGCCAGTGAAGGGTTGCTGAACCCAGACAAGTCAACGGCGCCGGCCGAGCTATAGCCGTTGTCGAAACCGACGATGCCGGCGGAATTCGCCAGATCGAAACGACTGATAAAAGTACCGGGATTCATGCTGCTGTCCCCCAAGCCGGCGTAGGCGTCCGCGGGGGCATAAATAAACCCGGTCGTCGGAACCGAAAATCCATACGAGAAGAACACCGAGGAGCCTGGCGAGACCTCCGTGCCGCCGGTGTAGCCATTGTGACCTGAGAGGTAATACCCCGAGCTGGCGGCCTCATTGGTAAAGGTGTACCGGGTGACGCCGGATCCGTTGACCATGTCGCCGTCGATATAGAGCGGCTGGTTGCCGATGAGACTCAAGTTAACGGTCGGAACACCGGTGGAGGGGGCCAACGTCGTCGTGCTCGCCACGCCGAGAGTCATTGGCTGGTTGTCGGGCACATAACTGCCGAAAGTCACATTGGACGGCAGAATGAAATTATTTGGCAGCAGGACCTGGGAGAAGGTATACGACGTGGCGAGCCGGCCGCCGTTGAGCGTAACCGTGCCGGTCCCGAGCGCACTGTCTGCACCGACAAAGAGAATGCCGCCATTGATCGTGGTCCCGCCCGAATAGGTACTTGAATAGGTCAGGATCAGATTGTTCGGCCCGTTCAGCGTGATGCCGCCAGGGCCTGAAATATCGGCAAAGAAGTAGAGGTCGGCACTGCCTCCCGGGTTGAAGTTGTGGTTACCCGCCGACAAGATCACCGGAGTGTTGAACAAGCCCCAGTAGGTGGAGCCGGCCGTGGTGCTGACGTTGCCGTTGATCGTGATCGTCGGGGTGTCCGGGAATTGGTAGTTGAGGTAGAACCCATCCTGGATGCCGCTGAACGTGATGTCGCCGACGTTGATCGAGGTGGTGATCCTGACGTTCTGCAGCGGATAGACGCCAAAAATGATGTTATCCGAGGAAGATCCGGTCGGCACCA
This sequence comes from Verrucomicrobiota bacterium, assembly GCA_039797805.1. Classification (GTDB taxonomy): domain Bacteria; phylum Verrucomicrobiota; class Verrucomicrobiia; order Opitutales; family Opitutaceae; genus Lacunisphaera. The sequence continues at coordinate 2,214 of JBDKHE010000464.1, read as the reverse complement.
CATTGCCCTGCCAGTTGCCGGGGTTGTTGAACAATCCGTCGCCAGCCTGACCGGTCCACGTGTAGGTGGTCTGTCCGGATGAAGACACTGCCGCCAGAATGCCGGCCATGATCAGACCGAGGATGCGTAGGCGACGGCTCATGGAGGGATAGGCTGGTAACCCCGAAACCGGCCCACAAGGCGAAACTTGCCGCCGGGCAGAGCTAACAGGCGGCCGCTTGGGCTGCAAAATGAGGCATTAGGCGGGCTTCGCTCAGATCAAGCCGAGTTCCCGGGCCTTGAGGGCCGCTTGCGTGCGGTCGAGAGCCCCGAGTTTGCCGAGAACGTTGGTCATGTGATTCTTGACTGTGCCTTCCGTAATCCCGAGAGCGCCGCCAATCTCCTTGTTGCTATGGCCGGCGGCCAAGTGTCGCAGAACATCGATCTCCCGTTCCGAGAGCGGGTCGGCGAGCGGTTGGATCCCTTTCCTGCCTTCTCGGGCCGTGAGCCGGCTGAGTCCGGCCATCATGCGGGCCGCGACCGACGGCTCGAGCACCGAGGTGCCTTTCGCGGCCGCCCGGACGGACTCGCAAAGCTTGTCGGCCGAGCAGGCTTTCAGCAGGTAACCCAGGGCCCCGGCCTGCAAGGCATCGAAAATCTCCTCATCCTCTTCGAAGGTGGTGAGCACCACCACCCGGCTGCCGGGTGCGGTGGCCATGATGCGGCGCGTGGCCTCGACGCCGCCCAGCACCGGCATGCGCAGGTCCATGAGGATGACATCGGGCTTGTGCGTTTTCGCGAGGGCGATGGCGCGCTCGCCGTTCTCGGCCTCAGCCACGATCTCGAAGTCCGGCTGCAGGGAGAGCAGGGTGCGCAAGGCCTCGCGAAACAGCGACTGATCATCGACCAGCATGAGACGGAGCTTTTTCATGCCGGAACCTCCACGCGCAGCGCGAAGCCGCCTTCGAGACGGTTGCCCGAGTTGACGGTGCCGCCGAGCAGTTCGATGCGTTCGCGCAGGCCGAGCAGACCGAAGCCGGTGGGGTTGGCCTGCGGGTCGGCACCGACACCGTTGTCGGCGAGTTCGAGCACGACGCGCTGCGGGGTGCGAAAATCGAGCCGGACGAGGGCATTCGTGGCCCGGGCGTGCTTGCGGATGTTGGTCAACCCTTCCTGGGCGGCGCGAAAGAGGGCGTGTTCGACCCCTGATGGGAGCGGGCGCGGCTCGCCTTCGACGGTCAGGGCCGGTGCCGGCTCGCCGTGTGCAGCCAGTTCCCGAAGGGCTTCGGGAAGCGGCGGGCGGGTGGTGTCGGTGCGCAGGGCGCCGACGGAGCGGCGGACGTCCGCGAGCGCCTCGGCGGCGAGTTGGGCGGCGCGGTTGACCGACTCGCGGGCGCGTTCGGGTTGCGCGGGCAACAGGGCGCTGGCCGCGTCGAGCTGGGTCTTGACCACCGTGAGGTAGTGGCCGACGCCATCATGAATTTCGCGGGCGACGCGGTTGCGCTCGCGGGTGGTGGCAAGTTCCTCGGTCTGGGCGGCCTGGGCGCGCAGCTGGTCGTTGGCGACTTCCAACTCTTGCCTGAGGGTTTCCGCGCGGCGGCGCGCATCCAGTGCCTGTTTGGTGATGAAGGTGAAAACGATGGTGAACGCGTAGGCTGCGAGGTAGCTGACCACCGCGCTGATCATCGCCGACCATCCGTAGTAGTAGCCCCAGAGAGCGACGTTGAGTCCAAACAGGTAAAGGATGACGAGCACCGCGTTGCGCCAGCGCAGGTCGAAAATGGCCTGGCTGATCGTCGGCAGGGCCAGGATTCCGAAGAAGCCCCGGATGGGACTGAGCCAGATGATGACGGTGAGCAGCGTACACTGCCCGATGAAATACAGGGCGGCCTTGGCCGGTCGATTTTCGGTGCAGAAATCGCGGTTGAGGATGCCGCTGACCGTGTAGAGGGCACCGAGCACGAAGATCACCGGCACCGTCCAGGCTTCGCGATAGAACTGTTCGGACAGAAACAACCCCGCGTAACACGTGATGATCACGGACGCATAGGCGAAGGCTCCATAATAGGTGCCGCGATCCTTGGGCCAGGTTTCCATCGCGGCAGACTACCACATCCCGGTTGCTTGGCGATATGGGAAGAAAGTCATGCCCGGAGTCATGCTCGGAAACGTTCCCATTCTCTCGATCTTACCCATTCTCCAGGGCTTGGATTCAGCAAGACGGGGAGAAGAGCA
>JBDKHE010000463.1:0-4389 GCA_039797805.1 Verrucomicrobiota bacterium | reverse complement strand
TGCGGCCCAGGGCATCGCACAGGTTGATGGGCTCGGCGCGGAAGGTGTCCCACCAGGCGCCGTCGTAACCGGCGCGCATGACCTCGATGACGCAGCGGGCTTTGTAGGCCTGGGCTTCGGGGTGGCCGGGCTCGACGGCGTAGCGGAGGTGGCCCGACGCCCCGGGCCAGCTCGCGCTGAAGCGCACGCTGGGCCGGTCGCGGTTGCCGAGGTAAACCGGGCCCAACGCCGCGGTGCCCGCCCGGTGCGCGGCGGGCGCGCTCCGGTCGAAGCCGCGCTCGACGGTCACCCGGCCGGTGACGGTGTCCACCGCGGTGACCTTCATCAATTCGTCATCCAGGCGCAGCCAGTAACAGTAGCGCGAGCGGTCCGACAGATCCACGCCGCCGGCTGTGCTCGCGACGACCGCCAGTTCGCCGTCGCGCGGCTCGGCCAGGGTGAATTCGCGCGCGGTGGCGTCGAGATCGTGCGCCAGCCGGGCGACCCGCACCATGGCGATGCCGCGGCGGTATTCCTGCTCCAGCCAGAGGATGTCGGCCCCGTTGGTGGTGAATCCCCCCATGTAAACGATCACCGGGGGTGAGCCCGCCGGCCGCGCGTCGCGGACGAGGCGCAGCGCGGGCGTATGATCATAGTAGGCCAGGCGCGCCGTGGCGAGGACCCCGGCCAGGGGCGCACCGGCCACCGGTTGCGCGCGATAATCGTCCAGCACGATGGCGCTGACCGGATAGGCGGGCGGGCGGTGAGCGGCGAGGGCGGCCGTGGCGCAAAGTAGCGGGAGGAAAAGCAGACAGGAGCATTTCATAAGCGGGAGATACGTGAACCGGGGATTGCGGGAACACGCGCAGATTCGGGATCGGCAGATAGTTTTAGGAAATACTCAAACGCGGCCTGCCTGTTCGTGCCGGCCGAGCGGGATGGAGTGAACAGTAAATCACAATAACCGCATCGACCGGTCGCTTCAACCCACGCAAACACGGGTGAGCCATGAAGGGCAGGAAGTTTGGACCGCAGCTGCCGCCGGTCGTCCCAAGGCAATCGAGCGCAGGAACAGCGGGCCGGCACAGTGTCGGCCCACTCGGTTTAGCACATCGATAGCCTGGTCATCGGGTGGCGGTTCCGGGGTTTCGCAAAGGACGGGACGGCGTGCAAGGCAGCGGCACCCTGCAACGCCGGGGCAATGCGGGCCGTGGCTGCGTGGGGACGCCCCCGGAGGAGAAGCAATCTCCGTCTGTCGGAAAGGGCGGAGCGCGGCGCAGCCCCGCGCAAAGGCGGTATGACACGATCCGCCTGGTGCTTCGCGCCGCCGGGCGCGAGGTGCCGCTGGCGGTCTCGGACATTGAGTATTTGCCACCTTGGGTGACAGGTGCTAGCCCTCGGAGTGAGATGCGCCTCCATCCCCTCATTGTCCCGTGCGCCACCGCCTTGGCGCTGCTGCCGGTCTTGCGAAGCCAGCCGATGGACGCGGAGGATAAAAATCTGACCTTGCCGCCCTTCATCGCCCGCGTGGTCAGCAGGGAATATCGCGAACTCGATGATCGCCGCCGCCGGCTCGAGGCCGAGTTGCTTACCATTAGCACTCCGGCCAAGAATGAACGGGGCCTGCGGCTGGGATGGAAAATCTTTGGCTACAACGATGCCTTGGTGGGTGAGCATTGGGTGGAGATCGACCTCGGGAGAGCGCACCGGATCGACTCGGTCTGCCTCGTGCCGGTGGACGCGCCGCACCCCGATCCCACCAGCACGTCGGCGTTGGGCTTCCCCCAGCGGTTCCGCGTGCTTGTGGATGACGGGAGCGGAATGTGGACGGTCGTAGCCGACCGAACCGATCAGGATTTCCCCAATCCCGGCGATCTGCCGGTGCTGCTCCCCACGCCCGGGGCGACCGCCCGGCGGGTGCGCGTGACCATGAGCAAGCCTTGGATGAAGGGTGTCTATCGCGCCTACGCCCTGAGCGAGATCATGGTGCTCCAGGGAAACCGCAATCTTGCCACCGGCCTGGCGGACGTGAAGGTGCGGACGAGCGGATCTTTTGAAAGCGCCCCCGCCTGGAGCCGGCAGAACCTGATTGACGGACAAAGCATCGTCGGCGCTCCGCTCCGCGTGGGCGGCCACTCGTTGATGCACGGCTGGGAATCGGGTCACTTCGCGGATCCGGCCACCCAGGTGTGGGTGCAGGTGGATCTGGGCCGGGCCCAACCGTTCGACGAAGTGCGGCTGCTGCCGGCGAAGCTGACCGAATTCTCGATCACACATGGTTATGGTTTTCCCCGGCGGTTCCGGGTGGAAGCCTCCAATGAGGCTGAATTCACCACCTCCCTGGTGCTGGTCGACTGGACGAGCCGGCCGTTCGGCGATTCCGGCTTCAGTCCCATCACGATCCCGACCGATGGCACGCCCGCGCGCTATGTGCGGGTCACTGCGCACGAACTCTGGCAGCAGAACCCAGGTATCTTCACCTTCGCTCTGGCCGAACTGCAGGTCTATCAGGGAAACCGCAACATCGCCGCCGCCGCTCCCGTGACCGCCCACAGCGTGCTTCGCAGCGCCTCGCCCAATTTCCGCACGGCCGGCCTGACGGACGGCCAGCGCGGCACGCTGCCTCTCGTGGAATGGCCCGAGCGGTTAGGCGAGCTGTCACACCGCCGCGAGATCCTGCTGGAGGATGCGGACATCCGGCTGCGCCTCGCGGCCCTGCAACCCGGGCTGGTGCGCGGGACGGCCTGGACACTGGCTGGGGCGCTCGCGCTGGCCATACTGGCCGCCGCGGCGCTGTGGTTCCTTATCCGTCAGCAACAATCCCGCGTCATGGCGGCAATGCAGCGGCGGATCGCGGGCGATCTCCACGATGAGATCGGGAGCAATCTGGCCAGCATAGCCATGTTGGCCGAGCTGGGACAGCGGCAGCACGCGGATCTGGCGGATACCGACATCAACGAGATCGGGCGGCTCGCGGGCGAATCGGCCGCCGCGATGCGGGACATCGTCTGGCTGACGCAGCCGGGGCCGCATGACGCGCGGCAGCTCGGCGAGCGGCTGCGGGTGGCGGCCCGGCGCCAACTCAAGGGGGTGGAGTGGAAGTTTGAGATCGACGGCCTCGAGGTCGCGCCCTCGCTGGATGTGCAACGGCACCTGCTGCTGGCGCTCAAGGAGATGTTGAGCAATATCCTGCGCCATGCCGCCGCGCGTCACGTCGAGATCCGCCTCACGGTGCGCGAGTCGCGGTTCACACTGGAGGTGCGGGATGATGGCCGCGGTTTCGCCCCGGACCGCCAGAACGACGGCCACGGCTTCACCAGCCTCCGTCACCGGGCGATACTCATTGGCGGGGAACTGTCCCTGGCCAGCCAGCCTGGTGGCGGCACGTGCGTCGCGCTGAGCGGTCTCCTGCGCCCGCCCGACGGGCTGCCCGTTTCCTCCGCATGACCGCCGCGAAGAAAACCGTCTGGCTGATCGAGGACAACGCGGCGCTGTGCCGGACCATCGCGCGCGTCATCGGCGCCATCAGCGGACTGGCCTGCACCGCGAAATACTACCGGTGCGAGGATGTGTTGGCCCGCCTGGCGGAGCCGGCGGCCCTCCGCCCCGACATCATTCTGCTCGATGTCGGCCTCCCCGGCATGAGCGGACTCGACGGCATTGCCCTGCTCAAGGAACTCGCCCCGGCGGCGCAGGTCGTGATTCTGACGGTCTTCGACGACGACGAGAAAATCTACCGGGCGGTTTGCGCCGGCGCCTCCGGGTATTTGCTGAAGGGCGCGGGCATGGACGAGCTGGCCTCGGCCCTGTCGCAGGTCATGCGCGGTGGCGCGCCGATGACGCCCCGGGTGGCGCGGCGCGTGCTGGAGATGTTCTCCCGCCTCGCGCCGCGGGAGACGGCCACTCCGGCGCTGTCGCCGCGCGAACGCCAGGTGGTCGAAGGCATGGCGGAAGGTCTGACCAACAAGGAGATCGCCGCCCGGCTCGGCCTCAGCACCCACACGACCGACGGCTACACCCGCTCGATCTATGAGAAACTCCACGTGAAAACCCGGAGCGGCGCCGTGGCCAGGATGATGCACGGCCGCCCGTTCGACGGGCGGTAGCGGGCACGGACGCTCGCGGTGCCAGCCCGCTATCGTCTTCGCTGGTTAGGCGGGGCGCTCAACCCGAGGAGCGAGTGGCTTGAGGTCGGGCGGATGGTTTCGTAGGGCGTGTCGTAGTCGTGGGCACGCGCATCCGGTTCGCGGCCGCGCTGCGCGCAATATTCACAGCGAATCCAACTGCGTTTCTTGAGTTCAATGGATGTCGATGCAGTCGACGGGAGGGGGAACCGCAAATGGATCTCGCAAGCGCAGAAACTTACGAACACCTCTTCCGGCTGATCGGCTCCGGAATGAATTCTGCGAT
>JBDKHE010000462.1:0-3487 GCA_039797805.1 Verrucomicrobiota bacterium | reverse complement strand
TGGGGCAGATCCACGAGGACGCCGGCCGGCTCGATGAGGCGCAGCGTGTCTACCAGCTGATCGTCGACAACCGGCTCGGCGGCATGGCGCAGGCGCAAGCCAAGCTCGCGCGCTATCGGCCGGTGGGGGCGGTGGCACCATGAGCTTTGACATGGACGGATCTTCCCGGGCCGGCATGATGCGCACACCTTCATGACAGCTTTCAGTTACAACGTATTCGCCAAAGGCGGCCCGGTGATGTGGCTGCTGGTTTTGCTCGGGGTGGCCGCGCTGGTCGTGTTCATCGAGCGGATGCTCTATTTGCATCGCAGCCAGATCCGTTCCACGGAGTTTCTCAACGGGATCAAGAACCTGCTGCAAAAGGACCGGCTGATGGAGGCGCTCACGCTCTGTGAGGAGACTCCCGGTCCCGTGGCCAAGTTGGTGAAGGCCGGCCTGCGTCACTCGGCCGACGATGAACAGACGATGCGTTTCGCCGTCCAGGAAGCCGCGCTGGCGGAACTGCCGGTGTTGGAACGCCGCATCAGTTCGTTGGCAGCGATCGCGCAGATTGCGCCGCTCTTCGGCCTGTTAGGTACACTCCTAGGCATGATCAAGACCTTCTGGCTTTTCAACCAAGGGGGCAATTACGCCACGCCCACCGTTCTGGCGGGTGGCATGTGGGAAGCCCTGCTCACCGCCGCCGCCGGACTGGCGGTGGCGATTCCTGCCCACCTTGGACGGCATTTTCTGTCCGGACGGGTACGCCTGTTGGTGCAGGACATGGAATGGGTCGGCAACGAACTCATGCGCTATCTGCTCCGCGAACATCGCAAGCAGGGCGAGAAATCCTCATGATCACCCAGCCGCTCGAGTTGCAGTCCCGACTCAGCCGTCCTCCCCGGGATCTGGACTTTTTTGCCTGGGTCAATGTGGGTGTGATCGTGCTGTTTTTCGCCCTCCTGGGGTCTCGCTTTGTTCTGGCCCCCGGTTTGCCGGTGGGATTGGGCGGAGAGAATGCCATGGATCTGCCTCAGCTGGCCGGTGCATCGTCCGCCGGTGCTCCGGCCTCCGTGGTGGTGAGCTATCGCCGGGACAATGTCATTCTGTTTGAAGGTGGCATGTATAATCTCGTGGAACTGAAAAAGCACATGACCGCGTACGCCAAGGAGCATCCCGGCGCGATCATGCTGGTGCGCGCCGATCGTCAGGTGTCGATGCAGGCCTTCTTGGATTTGTGCCAGCTGGCCCGCACTGCCGGATTCGCCCACGTGCTGGCGGCGGCGGACCAGCCCCAGGCCGAATCCACCAAACCATGAAGAAGGGAGCGAGTCAGGTCGAGGTCGTGGGCCGCATGAGGCGGCGGGTTTGGTTTACGCTTGGGGGAGTCTGCCTGGTCATTGGGTGCTGGGCGCTTTGGACCCGTTCGCGTCCCGTGCACCCCTCGGCTGCGGAGCGGCTAAAGCAACCCTTTGTGCAGCTGGCTGGTGCCGATTCGGCCGCAGGCAGCCAATTGTTGCAGGAGCGGGCCCAGTTGATGGATCCGACTCCGCTCTTTTTCCCAACCGAATGGAATTTTGGGCAGCAACCGCTCAGTGAGAACTTGGAAAAGCAACCCGGGCGCTTCTTCGGGGACTTTCCGCCCAAACCGACCATCGACGAAAAGACCATTGCCACCTATGGCGCAGGAACGCCGGTCGTGCCGGAAAAGCTGGCCGATGTGTTAACCCTGGGGGTGGAGGCACCGTTCGCGGGCATGGGCCAAGTTGATCGGGCCAAGGCCTTGCTGCCCATTCGTGCCGGTTACCTGGACATCAACGATCTTGCTAATGGGCAGGTCGTTGCGTCGCACGCATTGAGTGGGTTGGTGCTCCCACGGATGGATTTTGCGCCGGTGGAGTTCCTGTTGGTGGTCGAATCAGCCGGGCTAGTTGGGGAGCCGATTTTGGTGGTTGGATCCGGCCAGGAAGAAGTGGACAACTATTTCCGGACCTATCTGGTGAAGTCCTATCGCGTGGGGGCGCGCCTTCCGCCCGGCCGCTACCGCGTTTGGGTCGGGGCCTAGTCTTTTTAGTATTTAATGTAAGAATCTAGTTGACGGTCCATTTTGGGAATCATTGATTCGTCGTTCTCTTTGTTTTTTGCCAGTGACTTGGTCTGCCCAGATAGCTCAGTTGGTAGAGCACGTTCTTGGTAAGGACGAGGTCGCCGGTTCGAATCCGGTTCTGGGCTCCAGGGCGACGTCGGTGATCTCCGACGTTAATCAAGATCAACAACTTCAACATCTAATCAAACCCACTACTCCACATGGCTAAAGGAACATTCGAACGCAAGAAGCCGCACGTCAACGTCGGCACGATTGGTCACGTCGATCACGGCAAGACCACCCTGACCACTTCCATTTTGGCAGTGCAGGCCCGCAAGGGTCTCGCCGAGGTCAAGACCTACGCAGACATCGCCAAGGGCGGCACTGTGCGTGATGCTTCCAAGATCGTCACGATCTCGGTCGCCCACGTGGAGTATGAGTCCGACAAGCGCCACTATGCGCACGTCGACTGCCCCGGCCACGCTGACTTCGTCAAGAACATGATCACCGGCGCCGCCCAGATGGATGGCGGTATCCTCGTGGTCTCCGCCGCTGACGGCCCGATGCCGCAGACCCGCGAGCACATCCTCCTGGCCCGCCAGGTCGGCGTGCCGAAGCTGGTTGTTTTCCTGAACAAGGTCGACCTCATCGACGACCCGGACCTCCTCGAGCTCGTCGAAGAGGAAATCCGCGATCTCCTCACCAAGTACCAGTTTGACGGCAAGGCCGCCAAGATCATCCGTGGTTCCGCCACCGCCGCGCTTGAAGGCAAGCCTGAGGGCGAGGCCGCCATCCAGGCCCTCATGGAAGCCCTTGACTCCGAGATCGCCGAGCCCGCTCGCGAACTCGACAAGCCCTTCCTGATGTCCGTCGAAGACGTCTTCTCGATCACCGGCCGCGGCACCGTCGCCACCGGTCGTATCGAGCGCGGCATCTGCAAACTCAACGATTCCGTTGAGATCGTCGGCCTCAAGGACACGACGACGACCGTCGTCACCGGTATCGAAATGTTCCGCAAGCTGCTCGATCAGGGTCAGGCTGGCGACAACGTCGGTATCTTGCTCCGCGGTATTGACAAGGAAGGCATCGAGCGCGGCCAGGTCATTGCCGCCCCGAAGTCGATCAACCCGCACAAGAAGGCCAAGGCCGAAATCTACGTTCTCTCCAAGGACGAGGGTGGTCGCCACACGCCGTTCTTCAACGGTTATCGTCCCCAGTTCTACTTCCGCACGACGGACGTGACCGGTGTCGTCAACCTGCCGAAGGGCGTGGAGATGATCATGCCGGGCGACAACATCGCAGTCGACATCGAGCTCATCGTGCCGATCGCCATGGAGAAGCTCCAGAAGTTCGCCATCCGGGAAGGCGGCCGCACCATCGGTGCCGGTCGTGTTACCGAGATCGTCGAGTAAGCGTCACTTA
>JBDKHE010000461.1:0-4401 GCA_039797805.1 Verrucomicrobiota bacterium | reverse complement strand
GACATTGGCTGGCCGGCCACGGCGAAGGTGAGTGCGGTGGGTTGGAACTGTTTGAGCAGCCAAGCCGGACGCGGCAGGCGGTTGTCATGGGCGATCCAGACGGTGCTTGGGCCTGTGACGGCCAGTTCCATGAGATCCACGGCGCTGTAGAGGGCATCGCGGTTGTCGACCTGGACCCAATCCGCGCCTTGCAGCTCGGGCGGAAGGGCGGTGAAGGGCGAGTCGATGTTCACGTACGCATTCTTGCCGTCGCGGGCACCGATTTCGACATGGACGATCGAGGCGTTCGGGCCGGTGTAGTTCATCGTCTTGATGAACTTGCCAAGCATGAGGGCGCCGGAGCGTTTCGAGGCGGAGGCTTCTACGGGCAAGATGTTGCGAACCGGTGCCGAGCCAAGCCGGGTGGCGGGCAGGGTTGGCAAGGCGCCATTGAACGGTTGCGACGGCACGCTGATCGAGGCCGATTGCAGGCCGGCGCTGCGAGCACTGAGCCGCAGGGTGCCGGCGGTGCGGCCGGCGCGAACCGCCACGCGGTTGATACCGGCCTCGAGGTCCAACCACGGGTGGTTGATCGAGTTGATCTTCCCGCTGTTGTAGCCCCCGCGCCAGGTGCCGGGTCCGCTGAAATCAAAGTCAACGCGCTGCTGGAACGTTGGCACGCGCTCTCCCTTGGCATCCACCGCCTCGACATCGAAGAGTGCGATGTCGGCGCCATCGGCGGTCAATCCTTGTGGACCGGTGATCGGGGTCAGCTTCAGGGCGATCGCCGGACCAACGGTGTGTTTGGCAGTGGTGGCGACGCTCTGGCCGTGGCGCGAGGCGACCGCCTTGAGTTCACCCGGGGCGAAAGCGATGTCGGGAAAGGTGAAGAGATGGCGGTCGGATACCTCGCCATGGCCGAGGGATTTGCCGTTGAGGAAGAGTTCGACGTCGTCGGCGTTGGAGGCGACGTAGACGGTTTTTCTCGTGCCGGCCGGATAGGACCAGTGCCCGATGATGTGGACCTGCGGCTCCTCGCGCCACATGGTCTGGCAGACGTAGTAGGCCTCCTTGGGCAGGCGCACGCCGTCGACCTCGCCGCTGGTGCGGGCGACTTCCACCGCGACGCGACCGCCGCTGGTGCTGTCGGAGAAAATCCAGTTGGCACCGCCGGCGTGGTTCTCGGCACCGAGCTTCTTCACGTAATGTCCGACCTGGTGGGCCGCGAACTGCTCCGAGGTCAGCTGGTAGGTTTGTCCCTTGGCCTCGGGATAGCCGAAATTGGGCGGTGACGCGTCGTCCCAGACGCGGCGCGGGGATTCCTCGCGGTTGTATTCGCCCTCTACCACCGGCAGCCCGGCGATCTCGCGGCCGCCCTCGGTGCCGATGCCGACGTCCATGAACTCGGCGGTGATGGCATCGGCGCGGCGGTGGGCGTAGGCGCGGCCGCCGTACGGATCGTAGCGGTCCATCTGCTCGCGGAGCTCCTTGGCGTGCTCGCGCGAGACCTTTTGATTGCCGCCTTCCCAGATGAAGATCGAGGGGTTGTTGCGGTAGTAGATGATCAGGTCGCGGAAGGTGGCCACGCGGAGGGCCCAGGCGCCGCCGACCGTGTCATGTTCGCCGTCTCCGCCGGGCTGGAGCTGGATGATGCCGAGCTGGTCGCCTGCCGCGATCTGGGCGGGACCGGCCGGAGTGTGGCCCCAGCGGATGAAGTTGCCACCGGCCTCCCGCATCAGTTGCGAAGTGTAGAAGTGCATCCAGTCGGGCTGGGCGGCGCCGAGCCCGGGCCATTCGTTGGTGGGCTTCTGGCCCCAACCGTGGAGTTTCAGGTGGGCGCCGTTGACGAAAAGACCGTGGTCGGCGTCCCAGCGGATTGCGCGAATACCCAAGGGGACTTCAGTGGTGTCGGCGACACGGTCGTCCGCCCTGACCGTGATCACCACGCGGTAGAGGTGCGGGTAGGCGGGTTCCCAGAGACGCGGGTGGGGGATGACGATGCTGGTGCCGGCGGTTTTGGTTTCACCCGGGGCGAGTTGTGCGGTGGTTTTGACTGCGGCCACGGACTTGCCATCGGCGTCGAAGAGCTCGGCCTTGATCTCGGCAGTGGCGGCGGTGGCCCGCTCGTTGCGAACCGGAATTTCGAGGCCGACCTTGGCGGATTTTTCCGTGACCTCGGCGGCGTAGACGTACGGACCCTCGGTCTGGAGAAAACTGTAGAGTGGCAAGGTGACATGCAGCGGGTCGGTCACGATCAGCCGGACGTTGCGATAGATGCCGCCGTGGGCCGGGTGCCAGTGCGGGTTGTTCCAGGGGATTTGGTCCGCCTGAAGTTCCTCGATGGTATCCGGGATGGACTCCTGAAGCTTGGCCGACAGCTGGGCGAGATTGGGATGGGTTTTTGCGTTGGTCGCCGCCTGGGGGTCGGTGGACGGGTCCAGCGGGTCCTTCATGAAGCGGTTGTCGACCATGACGGCCAGCAGGTTGGCCTCGCCGATTTTCAGGTAGGGTGTGAGATCGAAACCAAAGGGCGTGAAACCACCCTTGGCCGTGCCGAGCAAACGGCCGTTGAGGTATACCTCGGCGACCTGACGCACCGCTTCGAACTCGATGAAGACCTTTTTGCCCTGCCAAGAGGCGGGTGCTTGGAGGGACTTCCGGTACCAGGTCCGCCCGCTCCACTGGATCTGCTCGCCGCGGTGGCCCGGGGTCGACCAGTTGTCGAAGGTGTCGACGTCGTTGTAGGTGTGCGGAGCCGAAACCGTCGCCCAGGCTGAGTCGTCGAAAGCGCTGGCGCCGGCGCCGGCCGGGTCATCTTTCAGGAACTTCCAGTCGGGATTGAAGTTGATTGTCTCGCGTCCGGCCGCGACGGCCGCGGAGCACAACACCAATGCGAAGAGGGCGGAAAGCGACAGTCGCATGGTCGGTAGTTATTTCTTGGCGCGGGCCCGCAGCAGGGCCTCGAGAAAATAGTAGTCGGTATAGTTGATCGGGGTATCGATCTCGCTTTTCTTCGGGTAATTGCCGGTGGCGTGCTTCAGGAGGAAGCCACCGTTCTCGCCCGGTTGTGCCAGGTAGGCCGGCGAAGCGAGGCTGCGGAGCTGTTGCTCGGCGAAATCGGAATAGTTCTGCGCCAGCGAGCCCGTCACATAGTTGCGGAGTTCGAGCAGGGCCGAGCAAATGATGGCGGCGGCAGCGGCGTCCCGCGGTTCGTTGGGGATGCCGGGGGCGTCGAAATCCCAGTACGGCACCTTGTCGGCCGGCAGGCGGGGGTGATGCATGATGAAGGCCGCGATCTTGTTGGCCTGTTCCAGGTAGCGAGGTTCGTGGGTTTCACGATACATCACGGTGTAGCCGTATAACCCCCAGGCCTGCCCACGGGCCCAGGCGGAATCATCGGTTATGCCCTGGTGGGTGACCCGCTTGATGATCTTGCCGGTGGCGGTGTCATAGTCGACCACATGCACGGAACTGTTGTCTGGCCGGAAGTGATTCTTCAGCGTCGTGTCGGCATGGCTGATGGAGAGTTCGCGGTAGGCGGGCACATTGCCCGCTTGCGCGGCCCACAGCATGAATTCCAGGTTCATCATGTTGTCGATGATCACGGGGAAGTCGTAGGGACCGACGCCGCGATCCCAGGACTTGATGCAACCGACGGTCGGACTGAAGCGCGTGCGGAGCGACTTGGCGCCGTTGAGCAGCACCTCGCGGTAGGCCGCATTGCCCGTCAGCCGAAGACCGTTGCCATAGCTGCAATAGAGCATGAACCCGAGGTCGTGCGTCTTGGTGTTGAACTGTTCGGGCGCGAGCAACGCGGTGTAGCGTTCGGCGGCCTCACGCCACTGACTGTCGCCGGTGGCCTCGAAAAGGTACCAGAGCGAGCCAGGAAAAAAACCGCTGGTCCAGTCACGGGTGGGGACGGTGACGAGCTTGCCGTGCTCGAAAGTGCGGGGCAGCGGCTTGGCTGAGTCGGCCGGGAGATGGTCGAGCATCCAACGGTATTGCTTGGCCGATGTGGCAAGGGCGTCGTTGACCACGGTGGCCAGCGGCACTTCGGCGGCGCCCAGGCCTGAGACCAGTGTGGCGGCCAAAGTGAGTGAACGAAGAAGGAGGGAGGAGCGTTCGGGGGTATGCATGCTTGCCGTTATCTATGCGCGAAACGGGCGGCGCGCCAAATTATTAATTATTAAACGGGACAAAAAGTGGGCCCTCCGATGGGCCCTGCTTCCAGATTGCAAACAGGCGATCTATGCTCACCCGGCTTCGTTGAGCGGAAACGCTGGGGGCGCGGCCCTTGGAGGCGTTGGTACGCCGCAGTGCCGAGCCGGCGTGTCCGGCGACGGAACCTGTTCAAGGTTCGGCGAAGAAGCGTGCGACCGTGGCGTTGAAGACGGCCGGCTGGTCGCGGCAGACGGAATGCTC
>JBDKHE010000460.1:0-8000 GCA_039797805.1 Verrucomicrobiota bacterium | reverse complement strand
AAGCGGTCCCTCCGGCGCCCCAAATAGAATTTCAAACTATTCTTTGAACGAAAACCCAGCCACCACGTCTTACCCTATGTTCAATAGTTCAGTTAGGTGTTTGGGTTAGCACTAGTAAGTTAGCATTAAAAAGGCCGCTCAGGGGTGAGCGGCCTTTCTGCTTTTTAGAGGGAAATCCATTCGGGCTCGGACGCACCGGCGCCCTGAACCGCCGGATTCAGCGCATCAATTCCCGGGCCTTTCGCGCGACCTCCTGGTCATTGCCCATCGGACAGGCCTGCAGCCGAATGATCTGATGATAGGGCTTCGCGGGCACGGCATACTTTTCGAGGACGCCCGGTCCACAACTGCCGTTGCCTAGGCCGCACTGGCGGACATCGAGCGAAAGCACGGTCTCCGGCCGAGCTTTCAATTCGTAGGCGTGCTTAGCCGTCGTGAGATCTCCCGCCCGGAAGTTCAGGGCGGATACCGCCAGCGGTGCCTCGGTGCTGACCACCAGCAACCCTTGCCCGCTGTCGTTCGTCAGCGTCAGCCAGCTCACGTCCTCCTTGTTCCCCGTTTCCTGCGGCTTGACGTACGGGACATATTGCCCGCTGACCGGGCCGCTCCACAGGCCCATGAAGGTGCTGCCCTTGCGGTCGATGTAATTCTCTCCCGGCCCCCTTCCGTACCAACGAAAATTACGCAAGGCGCCGCTGGCCCGCAACACCACGCCGATGCGCGGTAGCGGTGGCAGTTCGCCTGTCGGAATGAAATCACTGGCCAGTTCCAGCACGCCATCGCCGTGTACCGTCCAGACCGCGCGATGCCGCAAACTCCCGGTGACGGCCGTGCTCACCGCCTCGACCTCGATTGAAACCTGGTCCGGCGAGCGCTGCGTGACGCGGAAGCTTTCCACCTTGCGCGTCAACCGATCAAGTCCGGCCTGGGTCCACTCGCGCGCGAGCCATTTGCCGAAGCCACGGTCATTGTCCGTCGGCGCCCGCCAGGCCTGGAGCACGGGACCGGCCGGGTCACCGCCCTCCGCCGGGGCCAGCAGTTCGCCAAGGCCGAAGTCGAGCGACACCAAGGTGCCGGCCGAGCGGCTGAAGACCGCGTGGAAAGAGGTCCCCGAGATCCGGACCCGATCACCCTCATCTTGCAAGGCGAGCGGTGCGGCCGTGGCGATGGCGCGCACCGGGACGGCGGGTACGGACACTGCCAACTTCAACTGCTCGCGCGCCACCACATCGCGCGAATCGGCCCACGCCGGCACCTGCCGCGGGAGGCACTCCACCTCCAGCCAATAGTCCGCCCCCGCCACCGGTGCCGCGATCGGTCGGACGGGCACAACCACCTCGGGACTCACCCGGGGCGAGGCAGCGATCACGGGCAAGGTGCCGCTCTGGACGACCTCGCCGTCGCAACGTACCGCCCACCGGATTTCCAACGTGGCGAGATCCGTGTGGTCCATGCGGTTGGTCAGGCGAATCTTGGTTTCACCAGGTTGCAGGTTCGTACCCACGACATGCACCGGCTGGTAAATCTTCTGCACCTCGTCGAACTTCGGCGTCGTTTCCCGATCGGCATTGACCACTCCCTTGATGGCAAACACGCCGAGGTTCGGCTTGTCACCGAAGTCGCCGCCGTACGCGATGAAACGGGTCCCGTCGGCCGCTGTTTTGCGCAGGCCTTGATCCGCCCACTCCCAGATGAATCCGCCGAGCAACCTGGGGTGCCAGTAGATCTCGTCCCAATACTCCTTCATGTTGCCGAGCGCGTTGCCCATGGCGTGGGCGTATTCGCTGGTCAGCACCGGACGGTCACCGTCGTCCGCCGTGGCCAGCTCGATCAGGCGTTCCCACCGGGCATTCTCGGGACGCTCCTCCGTGGCATCGGCCGGAAGCCCGGGGTTCAGATAGCGGTCCATCGTCCGTGGGTAAAACCGGCTGATCACATCCACCGTCGCAGGATCCGGTTTGCCCTGCGCCCCTTCGTAGTGGATCGGCCGCGTCGGATCAAAATCCTTCAGCCAGGCGGACATGGCGGCGAAATTCGGTCCGTAGCCCGCCTCGTTGCCGAGCGACCACAGGATGATCGAGGGATGGTTCTTGTCCCGCTCGGCCAGTCGCACCGCCCGGTCAAGAAACGCGCCCGCCCAGGCCGGTTGGCTCGCCAGCCAGCCGCGCACGCCGTGCGTCTCAAGATCCGCCTCGTCGATGACATACAGCCCGTAACGGTCACAGAGCTCCAGCCAGCGCGGATCGTTCGGATAATGGCAGGTGCGCACCGCGTTGATGTTGGCGCGCTTCATCAGGCGTACATCCTGCAGCATCCGTTCGTATGTGACGGCGTGACCGCGATCCGGATCGAGTTCGTGGCGGTTGACGCCGCGCAGTTTGATCGGCGCGCCGTTGATCAGCAGTTGTCCCCGTTCGATCTTGATGGATCGAAAGCCCACATCGCAGCCCACCGCCTCGACCATGCCATCGGCCTTGTCGCGCAGCGTGAGCACGAGCCGGTACAACGCGGGTGTCTCCGCCGTCCACTTCGCCGGATCTGCCACGACCGTTTCGAGCCAGCCAAACTTTCTCGCTCCGCGCTGCGGTGTCCGGTCGTTGAGTACCGCGGGTGAAAAATCGCGGTTCAGAATCGGCGTCGCATCATGGCGCAGCGGTTGGGCCAGCACCGGCCGGCCCGACGCGTCAAACAGTTCGGCCTGCACCGTCCAGCCTTCAATCGACTGGCCGGCCAAAGCCGCCAGCTCAGGTTGGATGCGCAGCGTGGCGTCGCGGTTGGCGGCATCGAGATCGGTCCGCACTGCAAAATCACTGATCCGGGCCGCGGCCGTGGAGTACAGCGTGACATCGCGTTGAATCCCCCCGAAACGCCACATGTCCTGGTCCTCAAGGTACGAACCGTCGGAAAAGCGGTAGACCTCCACCGCCACCAGGTTCTTCCCCGGGCGCAGTTGCGCCGTGATGTTAAACTCCGAGGGCGACATGCTGCCCTGGCTGTAACCGACCCGCACGCCGTTTACCCAGACATAGAAGGCGCTCTGGACCCCGCCGAAATGCAGGAACACCTGCCGCCCCTGCCACGCAGCGGGCAGGTCAAACGTGCGGCGATAGGAGCCCACGGCGTTGCGTTCCTTGAACGTTGTGTAGTCGGCCGGCGGTTCGCTCGTGACCCGCGGCGGATCAATTTTGAATACATAGCCGCTGCTCGCGTAGATCGGCGTACCGTAGCCGTTGACCTCCCAGTTGGCCGGGACGGGAAACGATTTCCACGAGGCGTCGTCAAAATCCTCGCGCCAGAAATCAGCCGGACGCTCATCCGGCCGCGGCACCCAGTGAAACTTCCAGGCCGTCTCGCTGCTCAGTGAAAACACCCAGGGTGAAGCCTCCGCCTTCCCGACCCGCGCCTGTTCGACCGTCGCGAATGGCACAAAGGTCGCCCGCGCCTGTTCGCGGTTGATCTGCAGCACCTGCTCGTTTTCCCAGTCCGGAGCAGCCGCCGCCACTGCCGCTGACAAAGCCAGGAGCGCCCCGACTTTCGACGCTTTGGTGAGGTGGAGGGTTCGTCTCCCGACGAACCTTCGCCCGAGCGCCGCCCGATACTCATTCCAGGTCGCAAAGCATCTCCGGATATCCAGCCGCCGGTATTTCGATTTGCTCATGGCTGCAACGTGCGCTTTTCGCCCGCTCTCAGTTCCAATTTCCATTCCTTTTCCCCGGATCGCACCACCAGCGCGCGGTCGGCGTGCGCGTGAATCGTGGCAGCCTTGAGCCGGCCATCGACCCACGAGATATCCACCTCATACCCGCCCCGCGCCCGCAGCCCCCGCACGCTCCCCTCGCCCCACGCCTTGGGGAGAGCCGGCAGCAGCGTCAGCTCCACGTTGCTGGCCCCTGGCACCTTGCTCCCAGCTCCCAGCTCCAACACCCGGCTCTGCAGCAACATCTCCGCGATTACCGCCGGCCCGCCAAAATTGCCGTCGATCTGGAAAGGCGGATGGGCGCCAAACAAGTTGGGATACAGGCCTCCGGTCCAGGTGCCCGGCTTCTCGGATGGACGGGCCGGCTGAAGATGCTCGCGCAACACCGCGTAGGCGCGTTCGCCATCGCCCAGGCGCGCCCACATGCCGAGCTTGAAAGCGGTGCCCCAGCCGGTGCCCGCATCTCCACGTACCGTCAGGGTACGTCGCGCCGCTTCAGCCAGATCAGGCCGGGCGCGCGGATCGATCTCGTGGCCCGGATAAAGTCCCCACAGGTGCGAGACGTGTCGGTGATGAGGATCCTGCTCGCCGTAGGGTTCCAGCCATTCCATGATCCGTCCGTCCGGTCCGATACGGGTGGGCGCCAGCCGTGCGCGTTTTTCATCCAGTTCCTTGGCCAGAGCGGAATCGATCCCCAGGACCCGGGACGCCTCGCTCGTCGCCGCCAACAGCGCGCGCACCAGCTGCTCGTCAATCGTCGCGCCGAGACAGATGTGCGCCGTGCTGCCGTCCGGCATGATGAAGGCGTTCTCAGGCGAATTGGAAGGCGCGGTCACCAGCCAGCCGTGCGTTGGCTCGGTCACCAGCATATCCAGATAAAATTGGGCCGAACCCTTCAGGATCGGATAGACCTGTCGCAGGAACTCCCGATCGCCCGTGAAAAGGTAGTGCTCCCACAGGTGCGAGCAAAGCCACGCCGAGCCCGAGCTGGTAGAACCCCACTGCGCGGACTCAGCGGGTGACGTAAATCCCCAGGGATTGGTGATCACATGGGCCACCCAACCGCGCGCGCCGTAGTAGCTTTGCGCCGTGTGCTCCCCCGGTTTCACCAGCGAGCCGATCAACGCAAACAGCGGCTGGTGCAGTTCGGACAGGTTGCCGACCTCGGCCAGCCAGTAATTCATCTGCACATTGATGTTGAGGTGCCAGTCCCCGTTCCATGGCGTGTTGATGCTGTCGGCCCAGATGCCCTGGAGATTGGCCGGCAGACCGCCCGGTCGTGAAGACGAGATCAACAAGTAGCGTCCAAAATCGAAATACAGGGCCGCAAACCCAGGATCAACCGCCCCTGCAGTGAAGGCATGCAACCGTTCCGGCGCGCTCAGGATCTCCGCCGCTGCGTCCGCCGGGCCGAGTTGCAGCTCAACCCGGTCAAACCAGCGACGGTATTCCGCCACATGGCTTTCGCGCAGGCCCTCATAGCTTTTCGCCTTGGCCGACACGAGGTCGTTGGCTGCGGTCTGCACGACATCATTGGTTTTTCTTCCCGCGAAGCTGCGGTTGGCGATGTCCGTGACGCCGCTCACGAGCAGCAGCACCTCGTCCGCTCCGCGCACCTGCAGCGTGGTGCCCTCGATGCGGACGCTCCCTCCACGAACTTTCACGGCGACTTCAGCCGCGAAACGCACGCCGTCGCCGGCCTTGCCGTCACTCAGGGCTCCGGTCATGAGCAACCGGTCGCCACCGGCCGCAGTCACCTCGGCGCGCTCCGGTCGTTCCAGCGTGATGTCAAAGGAATGGGCGCCTTCGCGGTCGGCCGTGAACCGGTACACAAAAACCTCATCCGGTGCGCTGACAAAGGCTTCCCGACGAAAATGCACGCCATCCTGCACATAGCTCTGCGCGGCGACCGCGTTGCCGAGCTGCAGTTCGCGCTGATAACTGGAAACCGGCAGGTCCTTGCCCGGGTGCTGAAATTTCAACCGAAGATTCGCCAGCAGCTGGTAGCTGCCATACGGGATAGCCGCGCCCCGCCCCCTCCCCGATCCCTTGCCTTCGCAAGTGAAACGTTCGTTCACCAGCTTCTCGGCCTCGACATTTTTTCCCTCGAGCAGCAGGCGGCGAATTTCTGGCAGCGCCTCCGCGGCATCCTTGCGATCGGCCTCCTGCGGCGAGCCCGACCACATGCCGCTCTCATTGAGCACCACCCGCTCCTCGGTCACCCCGCCGAAGATCATGGCGCCCAGCCGGCCATTCCCGAGCGGGCTCGATTCCGTGAACACCGTGGCGGGCGCATCGAGGCGGATCACGCGGTCGGCGCCGACTGCGGTAACTACGAACAAGGGTAACGCGCACACCAGGCAGGCAAACAGGCGGGGATGATTCATGGGGTTGCCTCATTCAATCCAACCGCCGACCGATTTCACGCCCAATCAATGGGCGGATTGCTTCATCCGCGGGTTAGCATCCCGTGCTAAACGGAACGTGACCTGACCATCATTGTGCCCAAAGGTCACGCCGCCTAATCTCTATTCCCCGTCCGGTGTTCACCCCGCTCCGCATCTTCGTCTGCTCCGTGGTCTTTGGCTCCGCCCTCAACGCGTGGGCGACTGAATCCGGCTGGGACCACGGCTGGCGGTTTCACCTCGGCGAAGCGGTCGGCGCGGAGGCCCCCGATTGGAATGACGCCGATTGGCCCGCGGTGACCCTGCCACACGACTGGAGCATCGAGGGCGCCACGCAGCCCGATGCGCCCGCGCTGGGCGCCGGTGGCTTTTTCCGCACCGGCATCGGCTGGTACCGCCGCTCCTTCGCGGCGCCGGCGGCGTGGTCGGCCAAGAAGGTGTGGATCGGGTTCGATGGCGTTTATCGTGACAGTGAGGTCTGGATCAACGGCACCCGCCTCGGCCGCCGCCCCGGGGGCCATTATCCGTTCCGGTATGAACTGACCCCGCATCTCCTAAGCGGAAAAACGAATGTGCTCGCCGTGCGCGTGGACAATTCCGCGCAGCCGAATTCTCGCTACTACACGGGCTCCGGCATCAACCGGCATGTGCGTCTGCTCGTGCTCGATCCGGTCCACGTCGAACCGGACAGTCTTGCGTTGACCACCGAAAGCCTGACCGCCCGCTCCGCGCAAGTACGGGTCCAAGCGGTGCTGAAGAACGATTCTTCCGACGCGACCCCGGTGGCCTTCTCGATTGCCCTGAAAGCCGATGCCACCTCTCAAGCCCGCGGATCGGCCACGGGAACGATTCCCGCCCATGGGGAACTCGCCGTTGACCTGAGCCTCGAGTTGCCCAACCCGCGCCCCTGGTCGCCCGATGCACCGACGCTTTATCGCGTGGCTTTTCAGCTCAAACAGGGCCGAAGCACGGTTGATGAGGGCTCCTTGGATTTCGGCGTGCGCACGGTTCGCGTTTCCGCCGAGCGGGGCTTTGAGCTTAACGGAATCCCGCTCAAGCTCAGGGGCGGCAACGTCCACACGGACAACGGTCCCCTCGGCACCGCGGCCTTCGATCGCGCCGAGGCCCGCCGCGCCGAATTGATCAAGGCAGCCGGCTTCAACGCGGTCCGCATCGCGCACAATCCCCCGGCCCCGGCCTTTCTGGATGCGTGCGACCGCCTAGGCCTGCTCGTCCTGGAGGAGTTTTTCGACGGATGGAAAAGCAAAAAGGTCGCCCAGGACTACGGACGCGATTTCGATGCCTGGTGGGAACGCGACCTCACTGCCACCCTGAGCCGCGACCGCAACCACCCCTCGGTGGTCATGTGGGACATCGGGAATGAGCCCTACGAGCGTGGTAACGCCCGCGGCGCCACCATTGCCCGCGCGCTCGCCGATCGCGTCAGATCGCTGGATTCTTCGCGTCCGGTGACCGCCTGCATCAACGGCCTGGGCAAGGACGTCGCATGGTCCGGCGTGGACCCCGTCCTCGCCCCGCTTGATGTCGCCGGCTACAATTACGAAATCGCCCACCACACCGACGACCACGCCCGTCTGCCGCAACGCGTCATCATGGTCACGGAATCCTATCAGTCCGAGATATTCGCCAACTGGAAGATCGTGCAACAATCACCCTATGTCATCGGCGACTTCGTGTGGAGCGCGCTGGATTATCTGGGTGAAGCAGGCATCGGCCGGGTCTTCCTGCCGGGCGAGGCCGTGCAACCGCACTGGGTGGGCACGCATTACCCCTGGCACGGCGGCGCCACCGGGGATCTGGATCTGATCGGCACGCGCCGCCCGCTCTCGCATTATCGCAACATCGTCTGGGACCGTGGTGAAAGGCTTTACGCCGCC
>JBDKHE010000459.1:0-2995 GCA_039797805.1 Verrucomicrobiota bacterium | reverse complement strand
GGTCGCGGCCGGCATTGTCCCGCGCTCCGCGCTGCGGCCCGGCCTGCCCGTCCGCCTCTTTCGCGAAAACCTGTACCGCGAAGCCACCGCCAACCTTGACCCACATGCAACACCACCAACCACGCACACCCGCGGAGCCTTCGTCTCTGCTTAATCGCCGCAAATTCATCGCCGATGGCGCCAAGCTGACCGGCGCCGCCGCGCTCTGGGCCGCCCTCGGCTCGAAGAGCTGGGCCGCCACCGCCGGCTCGACGTCTGACGCCCCGGAAGAGCCGAACCTGAACTTCGGCATGATCGCCCTCACCGATTGTTCACCCATCGTCATCGCGCACGAAAAGGGCCTGTTCAAGAAGTACGGCATCAACTCGACCGTGACCAAGGGCGCCAACTGGGCCGCGATCCGCGACAGCCTTTCCACCGGCTCGATTCAGGCCACGCACATGCTCATCGGCATGCCGCTCGCCTCGACCATGGGACTGGCGGGCTCGCCCAAGAAGCCGATGGTCATTCCGTGGATGATGAACCGCAACGGCCAGGCCATCTCCCTCAAGAGCGAGTGGAAGGGCAAGGTTGCCGCCGACCCCAAGGCCATCAAGCCCTTCGTCGACCAGGCCAACAAGCTCGGCGAGCCGCTCACCTTCGCGCAGACCTTCCCGCCCGGCACCCACGCCATGTGGATGCGCTACTACCTCGCCGCCGGCGGCATCAATCCCGACAAGGACATCAACCTCATCGTCGTGCCGCCGGCCCAGATGGTCGCCAACATGAAGATCGGCAAGATGGACGGCTTCTGCGTCGGCGAGCCGTGGAACGCCCGCGCCATCGCGGACGGCATCGGCTTCACCTCCGTCTCCACCCAGGACATGTGGAAGGACCACCCGGAAAAGGTTTGCGCCTTCACGGAGGAGTTCGCCCTCAGGAACCCGAAGACAGTCAAGGCGGTCCTCAAGGCCCTGCACGAGGCCAGCGTCTGGCTGGACAACCTGGACAACCGCCCGGAGCAATGCGACATCGTCTCCAAGGCGACCTACATCAACTGCCAGAAGGAAATCATCCTCGGCCGCCTGCAGGGTCACTATGACTACGGTGACGGCCGGAAGAAGGAGGACGAGTACGCCATGCACTTCAGCAAGCGGAACTGCAATTACCCGCAGGCCAAATACGCCAAGTGGTTCATGTCCCAATACCGGCGCTGGGGCATGGTCACCGGCACGCCTGACTACGACGGCATCGCCAAGCGCGTCATGCGGGCCGACATCTACGAGGAGGCCATGAAGGAGATCGGCTACACGCACGGCGGGGCCGACCATTCCTCCGAGACCCTCTTCGACGGCATCACCTTTGATCCCGCCAACCCGGAGGCCTATGCCACCTCGTTCGCGGTGAAGAATCTCAAGGGCTGATCCCATGAACAACTCCACGCGCCCGCAGTTCTGGCGGGCTTGCCGCCAACCGGCGGTCTGGACCCGCGCGGCCAGGCTCGGGCTCGTGGTCGGTTTCATCCAGGTGTCGCTCAACCAGGGCGATCACTGGCTCCGCGGGGAAATCACCCCCGCCGTCATCACCAAATCCATCCTCTCGCCCCTCCTGTCCTTCGCCATCGCCTTCCTCTCCGCCGCGGCCACGCACGCGGAAAACCTCGACCGCCATCCCTTATGAAAACCTTCAAACTCGACTGGCTGCTGCTCCCGCTCGTCGGCTTCGCCGTCGTGCTCGCGCTCTGGGCCATCTCCAGCTCGACCTGGGCCTCCAACCTGCCTTCCCCGAGCAAGACCTGGGAGGCCAGCCGTGAATACGTCCTGTCCCCCTTCGCCAAGCGCGGCGAGATGGACCAGGGCATCCTGCGGTTCACCTGGTACTCGCTGATCCTGGTCGCGCAGGGTTACGCCATCGCATTGATCGTCGGCACGCCGATCGGCTTCTGCCTCGGCCTGTCCAAGACCTTCACCAAGATCTTCGACCCGATCATCCAGATCCTGCGTCCCGTCTCGCCGCTGGCCTGGCTGCCACTGGGGCTCGTGCTGTTCATGAACGCCGGCAAGGAGGCGGGCACCTACGGCGCCCTCTTCACCATCGCCATCTGCGCCATGTGGCCGACCGTCCTCAACACCGCGGTCGGCGTGCGCGCGGTGCCCCAGGATTTCCTCAACGTCGGTCGCGTCATGAAACTGTCCCGCTGGAAGACGCTCACCAAGATCCTCATCCCGGCGACGCTGCCCTACATGTTCACCGGCTTCCGGCTGTCGCTCGGCATCGCCTGGCTCGCCATCGTTGCCGCCGAGATGCTCACCGGCCGCCCCGGCGCCGGCGGCTTCCTCTGGCAGGAATACAACGCGCTCATCTACGAGCACATCATCCTCTCGATCATCACCATCGGCCTCGTGGGCTTCGTCCTCGACCGTCTGATGAGCATGCTGGAGAGACGGTTTAAGAGCGTCTGAAGAATTTATGATTTACGAATTACGATTTATGATTTCGGGAGGTCGTGCGCGTGGCATTAAAGATCTTCGTCAGCTGCTCAGCTTCGTCCAACAGCGCCTGCAGGCGCTTGGGCGGCAGCAGGTCCATACGCTCCGTAAGCTCGATCCAAAAGCCGGTCTCGTCAGCCTCTTCGAGCACGATCGTGATCTTGTTGATGAAATCCGCCCGCGATTTTCCACGCAGCGCTGCGCGGTAGTTGGCGGCAACGGAGCACCCGCTACGGGCAATCTGGTTGGCTACCGTCCGACCGGACACGCTTCTGGGCAGCGCATCCGCAAGTTTGAGTACCCGAGCCGCAAATTGGACGGTTCGTTCCTGAAGTTCCTTTGGAGTCATAGGGCCACCAGCCTGGGACTCCAAAATCATCAATCATAAATCATAAATCGTAAATTTTCCGTGTCTTTCCTCGAACTCACCAATGTATCCAAGGGCTTCGGCGGGGCGCCGGTGCTGAGCAATGTCAACCTGCAGATCGAGCGCGGCGAGTTTGTCGCCATCGTGGGCTACTCGGGCT
>JBDKHE010000458.1:0-3809 GCA_039797805.1 Verrucomicrobiota bacterium | reverse complement strand
ATGTAGTGGTTCTCGAGCAGATGGGCGTAGAGATTGCGCAGTCGGTCCGTCACCGTGAGATTGCGGGCGGTGATGAGGATCTTGGCCGCGAAAGCATGGGCGACATGCGTCTGGCCGGCATCGGACGGTTGCCCGTTCTTCAAGTAACTGTCGTAGGCAACCTGCTGCATCGGGTAGATGTAGAGCTTGACGGCATGGCGGAACATCCGGCCCATGGATTCGAGGATGCCGCCCTCAAGATTTTCGTAGTATTTCTCGTTGAAGATCTCGAGGAGGTTGTTGATGCCCATGGCCACGCCGATCATCTCCTTCGTGTACCGGCGGAAGTAGGAGACGAGGCGGTAGAACTCGGAGTAGTTCGAGATCAGCACGGTGAACCCGATGTGTCCGAGCATGTCCACGCGGGAGAGGAAATCCTGCTCGTCGAGGGAGCCCTCGGCGAGGAGATTGTTCATGGTGATCTCCATGATCACGATGACGTCCTTGCCCTTGACCATCGGTTCCTGGAGGAACTGGGCGGTCGCGCAGTTGAGCATGTCGACGTTGACATGGGTGACCGGGCGGAAGCTGCCGCGCTCGACGAGGACAGGGCGGTTGTAGATGATTTCGGAAGGCTGCAGCACATCACCCGTGGGGGAGAACATCACCGCGTTGGTGAGGCCGTGTTTCACGAGGTGGAGTGACAGGATGCGGTTGTCGACGTCGGTGAACGCAGGGCCGCTGAACTTCAGCATGTCCACCTCGATGCGGTCCGTGCCGAGATTGTCGGCGAGGGACGGGATGAATTTCTCAGGCTGGTCACGATAATAGATGGCGCCGTAGATGAGGTTGGTGCCGACGATGCCGAGAGCCTCCTGCTGCAGGACGTTTTTCTTGTCGAGGGTGCGGACGTGGATGAGGATGTCGCTGGGTTCCTCCATGGGCTTCGTTTGGAAACGAATGCCCAGCCAGCCGTGACCGCTTGAATTGCTCTTGGCGCTGGCGGTGGCGACGGTGTCGGCGTAGACAAAAAAGCAGGTGCGATCGCCGCGCTTCTCGTGGAGACGTTCCTGAAGGAGGCTGTACTCGTGCCCCAGCATTTCGATCAGGCGCTCCCGGGAGACGTAGCGGGGGGCTTTGCCGTAGATCGCGTCGCTGAAGGTCATGTCGTAGGCCGAAATGGTCTTGGCAATCGATCCCGACGCGCTGCCTGCCTGGAAGAATACACGCGCGACTTCCTGGCCCGCGCCGATTTCCGCAATGGTGCCGTAATGAGTGCCGGCCAGATTGATGGTCAGCGCCTTGCGGTTGGTGGTCAGGAATTCCTGTTTTTCGCTCATACGTGGATCATTAGGTAAACCAATGTATCGGCACAAACAAATGTCTATCTGTGCTAAAACTTTGCGACTGGAAGGATTTTCCCGGGCTCCGCTCATCGTGAAACGCATCCGTCCCTCCGCTCACCGGTCCGCTGGGTGTTTTTCGCTGGCGGGGTGGCGGGAGTGGCTTAGCCTCGGAGCATGAAGAACTTCTTCACGTCATTTTTTGCCACGCTCACAGCGCTGATCGTTTTCCTGATGGGGGGATTCGTGCTGGGGTTCCTCATTCTGGGCGCGCTCATCGCGATGGGTCAGAAACAGCCGCTATCCGTCCCGGAAGGCTCGTATCTGGTCTTTGACATGGCCGCGAACATCACGGACACGCCGTCCCAGAACGAAGGACTGGAGGATCTGATCGAGGCATTTGGGGGCGAAGCGCCGAGCAACCTGCACCTGCGATCGGTCACCCGGGCATTGTACGCTGCGGCGAAGGACAAGGATGTGAAAGGACTTTATCTGACGGGCTCGTTGCGGCCTTCCTCCTATGGGGCGAGCTTTGCCGCCCTCCGGGAAGTGCGCGATGCCCTGCTGGCTTTCAAGGCCTCGGGGAAGCCGATCAAGGCTTACCTGAGTTTCGCGGTCACGCGCGATTACTACCTGGCCTCCGTAGCGAACGAACTCGTGCTGGATCCGTACGGAGCGATCCTGATGCCTGGCCTGGCCTCCCAGCCGATGTTCTTTGCCGGCGCATTTGATAAATTCGGCATCGGCGTGCAGGTCACCCGGGTCGGCAAATACAAGAGCGCGGTCGAGCCCTACACCCGCAAGGACATGAGCCCGGAGAATCGCGAAGAACTTCAGAAACTGCTCGATGATCTCTGGCGGACGCTCGTCGGATCGATCGAGGAGACCCGCGGCATGAAGGCGGGATCCTTGCAGCACCTCGTGGACGAAAAGGGCTTTATTCGCGCCGACGTGGCCCTGAATCACAAGCTCGTGGACCGTGTCGCCTATGTGGATGAAGTCCTGACCGATCTCAAGGTGGCCACGGGAGTCAGGAAGGATTCGAGCCAGGCGTTCAAGCAGATCAACCTGCGGGAATATGCGCGTCTGGTTTCGGGCGGCAGCCAGCTGGCCCAGCGCAATGATCCCGAGAAACTCGACATCAGCGGCAGCGGCAAGGGCCGCGTCGCCGTGGTTTATGCCGAGGGCGAAATCGTCGACGGCTCAGGCAACGAGGAAGGTTACGTCTTTGGGGCGAAGACCGCCCGGTTGCTGCGGGAGATCCGGCTGGACGATTCCATCAAGGCCGTGGTGCTACGGGTGAACAGTCCGGGTGGCAGCGTATCCGCTTCCGAGGCGATCGCCCGCGAGGTCCGGCTGTTGCAGGCCAAGAAGCCGGTGGTCGTTTCGATGGGCGGCTATGCCGCGTCGGGCGGCTATTGGATTTCGACCCCGGGCGAGCGGATTTTTGCCGAGCCCACCACCATCACCGGTTCCATCGGGGTGTACGGGATATTCCTGAATTTCCAGGGTCTGATGAACGACAAGCTCGGGCTGACCTTTGACACCGTCAAAACGGGCCGGTTTGCCGACGCGACCAGCGCCGTGCGTCCCAAGACGGCCGAGGAACTCGCGCTTTTCCAGGACACGGTGGACTGGGTGTATGAACAGTTCGTCTCGAAGGTGACCGACAACCGCAAGCTGGACCGCAAGCTGGTGGAGGAGATTGCCCAAGGACGGGTCTGGTCCGGAAGCGAGGCTCTCAAGCTCGGCCTCGTTGACGAAATCGGTGGACTGGACGCGGCCACCAAGTATGCCGGCAAGAAGGCGGGTCTGGGTGAAAACTTCCGGGTCGCCGAGTATCCGCGCGGGAAGCAGTTTGCCGAATCGTTTGCCGAGGCCTTGGAAGGGCGTCGACGGGAGAAGTCGCTGGCCGGCCCGGTCGGTCTGCTGGTCGGCGAAGCCGTGCGAGAGCTGGAGACATTGAAACGCTACAATGACCCGAGCGGACTGTATGCCCGGTTGCCTTTTGACCTGCAGCTGCGTTAATCCGGGGCCATGAATCAAGAACACACCCTCACCGCCGATTGTCCTGCCACCGTCATACCGGCCGGAGACAAGGTGGTGCTGCCCGCGGGCGGCAAGGTTTTCATCACCCAAAGCCTCGGCGGCAACGTCACGGTGCGCACCGACCAGGGGTTGTTTCAGATCGCCAAGGAAAACGCGGTGCACATCGCGGGTTTCGCGCCGGCGAGCGACACTCCGGCGACCGCAGCGGACGCGACCACGTTCTCGGAGGAGGCGGTCTGGGGGGCGTTGAAGAGCTGTTTCGATCCCGAAATCCCGGTCAACATCGTGGACCTTGGTTTGGTGTATGATCTGGCCATCGACGCGACGCCGTCTGGCGGTCACAAGGTGGAGGTCAAGATGACGCTGACCGCGCCGGGTTGTGGCATGGGACCGGTGATCGCCGAGGATGCTCGCTCGAAAATCGCCAAGCTTCCGACC
>JBDKHE010000457.1:0-4494 GCA_039797805.1 Verrucomicrobiota bacterium | reverse complement strand
CCGGCGTCCTGCGCAGCGTGAGCGGGTACTCTGGCGGCCGGACAGAGAACCCCAGCTACGAGGACATCTGCACGGGTCGCACGGGCCATGCGGAGGTCATCCAGATTGATTTTGATCCCGCGGTGATCAGCTACGAGCGGGTGCTGGAGATCTTCTTTGAGGCGCACGATCCGACGACCTTGAACCGCCAGGGAGCGGACGAGGGGGACCAGTATCGCTCGGTGATTTTCTATCACGACGAGACGCAGCATGCCACGGCCCTGCAGGCGAAGACGGCGGCGCAGAAGAATTACGATGATCCGATCGTGACGCAGATCGTCCCGCTGAAGAAATTCTGGCGCGCCGAGGACTACCACCAGGACTATTTCAACCAGCACCCCAACCAGGGGTACTGCGCCTTCGTCATCAAACCGAAGGTCAACAAGCTGCAGAAGAAAGGCGTGATCTCGAAGTAGGTGGGTGGGACGGAGCCGGACCGCGCCCACCCTCAGCCAGACTGAGGCGGTTGAGCTGTCATTGGGCTCTCATTTTCGCACCCCCAGATGGTAAGTGTAGGGGCGTCGCTTGACGACGCCCGCAGGTACTGTCAGCCAATTCCCGGACGCCGTCCAGCAGCGCCCCTACGGTTGACTGCATGAGCCCGGCTCAGGCCCGCTGGGCGCGGAGGCGGCGCTGCTTGACCATGTTGTCGGTCAGGCGGTCGAGCCAGCGGATCGGGGCGATGGGGTGCGGGCTGAGGAATTCCTTTTCCTCCTCGACGGACTGACCGTGCTTGTAGAGGACGCCGGGGATGATGCAGGTGCCAAACACCCAGTCGGCGACCGGCATGATGAAGAAGCCCGAGATGGCCTCGTTGCAGTCGATCACGGCGTGGTGGCGCAGGTGGAAGCTGTAGACCTTGCGCCAGAAGGCACCGTAGCGGGGATGCTCGATCAGCGGGGCCCATTTTTCGAAGGAGAGGTGCTCGATCGCGTGGAACAGCTCGTAGATGAGCAGGGACGAGGCCAGCGCACTGTAGCCGCTGAGGAACCAGGGCATCGAGGGGATGAGCCATTGCAGCAGGGCAAAGAAGGGCGTGAGGCAGGCGGCGAAGATGAGAAAGGTGTACCAAGGGAAGAACGACGCTTCTTTCTGCTCCTCCTTCACGATCGGGTAGAAATTCTCAACGAAGTTGACCTCCAGGCCGCCCGGGGTGCGTCGGCGGGTGATGCGGGTGAGGCTGTGGTGGTGGGTGTGCTGACGGTAGAAGTAGCTCAGGAACGGCAGGACCGGCTTGTGGAGCACGTAGCGGTGGAAAAAGTATTCCATGAAGCAGTTGAACAGGGAAATGCCGAGGAAGCCCGCCAGCAGCTTCCACCACGGACTGCCGACCTGGGCCACCCATACGGAGTGGGGCGCCAGCCACCAGAGCAGGCCCATGACTCCGGCGAACGAGACGGAAACAACGAGCAGGAAAAGCCAGAGCGAGAATTCCTCTTCGACGACAGGTTTGGTGGAGATACGGTCGGACATTCAAGGCAAAGTCGGTCAGTTTATCCCGCTTGGCAACCGTCGAAACGAGTTTCTCGAACCAGTGCGGCCCGCGGTGGGAGAGAGCCCGCTGGACTTCCGGCCGTTATCAATACATTGCGACTCCATGCCAGACTCCGAGAAGACCGAGCCGCAGGGTGCCGTGGTGACGGTGGATTTCATCCGCCAGCGCAACGTCATGCTCGTGCAGGCCGATTTGGGGCCGCTGCTGGTCGATTACTACCTGCATGCGGCGGATCACAAGCTGCGGAACAGCCCGGAAAACGACGCCTTGCTCAAGCAGGCGCTCGTCGCCTTCACGCTGCATGGCGCGGCCCGGCCCCGGAACGAGCACTTTTCCTGGACCATCGGCTTGCAGGCACCCCGGCTGAACCTCTTTCTGGCGGGGGACAATGAGGACTGCGTGGTCGCGGGACGTTTGTTCACGGAGAACGTCCGCGAAGCGCCGGAAAACGTGTTCTACAGCGAGTTCATGCCCTCGCGCAGCGCCGAGAAACGACGCAGCGTGGTCAGCTTCGAGGGCGCCGACATCTTCGCCGCCGTCGAAGCCTTCTATGCCGGCAGCGAGCAGCGGCTCGTGCGGTATTTCGACCTCGGGGAGGACCGCTACGCCCTGTTGCTGTCGCATCCGGATTGTGACGAGGACTGGCTGCGTCGCGTGCAGGTCGACGAGGTCCGGACCATGGACGCGCGGGAGACGCTGGCGCGGATCGAGCGCCGGGCCTACCGGTGGCATTGCGGCTGCAAGCAGAGCCGCATCCTCAATGCCCTGGCCCCGGCGGCGCGGGCGGACATGGCCGGCCTGTTCGGCGACAGCGAACTCATCCATGTGCAGTGTCCGCGCTGTGCCGCGGCCCATGCCATCACGCGTGAGGCGATGGAGGCGTGGCTGGACGGTTCCGCCCGGGCTTCATGAGCGCGGCCGAGATCATCGGCACGGTGCTGGGGGTGATCGGCGTCGCGCTGATGATCCGTCAGAACATCTGGGGCTGGCCCGTGGGGCTGGTCCAGGTGGCAGTGTATGCCTGGGTGTTCTACGATGCGAAGCTCTACTCGGATACGATCCTGCAGGTCTGCTTTTTCCTGATCCAGGCCTACGGCTGGTATTTCTGGCTGCGGAACAAGCACACGGCCGCGCACAGCGATCTCCCCGTGACCCGGCTGAGCGGGCCGGCGCTGGTCGGTTGGGTGGTGCTCGGTCTGGCCTTGAGCGCGGGCTGGGGTGCCTGGATGCACCACGCGACCGATGCGGCGTTGCCCTACTGGGATGCCTTTATTCTGGTCTTCAGTCTCATCGCCCAGTGGCTGCAGGCCCGGAAGAAGCTGGAGAACTGGCCCGGCTGGCTGATCGTCAACACCGTGGCGATCGGGGTCTATTGGGCCAAGGATCTCCGGCTCACCAGCGGGCTCTACCTCATCTTTTGGCTGATGGCGCTCTGGGGCTGGCGCGAATGGCGGCGGACCATGACGCAGGCTGCCCAGGGAGCGGTTTCGTGAGCGCGGCCGAGCCCGTCAGAATCATGTCCACCGAAATCAAGCGCATCGCGGTCTACGGGCCGGAATCAACCGGCAAGACGGAGCTGGCCGGGCGACTGGCGATCCATTTTCGCGCGCCCTTGGTGGCGGAGTACGCCCGTGAGCGTTGGGATGAGCAGGGCGCGCTGGGTCTGGATGACATGATGCCGGTGGCGACCGAGCAATGGCGCCGGGAAGACGCCGCGGCCCGCGAGGCGGGTCAGGCCTCCGCGGAGCAGCGTTCCCCGGTGGTGATCTGTGACACGGATGCGCTCACCACCATGCTGTGGAGCGATCTCCTCTATGGAACGACGCCGGAGGAACTGAGGCGGGAGGCGGAGCGGCGCTGCCGGAGGTACGCGCTCTACCTGCTTCTGGACATTGACGTGCCCTTTGCGCCCGACCCGCAGCGGTGCTTTCCCAATCCCGCGGACCGGGAGAAGGCCATGCGGATCTGGCGGGGGGCGTTGGAGCGGCGGGGCCTGCCCTTCGTGCTCATTCAGGGCAACTGGGCGGAGCGTGAAGATCGCGCGATCGCCGCAGTGAAGAGCATCCTGGCAAGATAGTGACGGTCCTTGGATTTGTTTCTTGAGAGCCGGCTGGGCTCCGAGAAACTGCGGTCGGATGGTGAGCGATCGCTCGCGATGGCACTTCATCCATACCCCATCGGGACCGTTTTCTGCGGTACCGGGCCAACCCCAACAAAACCTGCCTAACATGTCTCGTTACCCCCTGCTCGTTCTGACCCTGTTGCTGAGTCTCTTTGTCGCCGGCGCCCATGCCGCCGACCCGAAAAACGCCGCTGAAAAATCGCCCGCCGATCTCGCGGCGGATGCATTCTTCAAATTGCGGGATGCGAAGGATGCGCCGCCCACGCCGGAGCGTCAGGCCAAGGTGCTCGAAGCGGGCATCGCGTTCCTCAAGGACTATCCGGCCAGCGGCCGGGCCGGCGGCGTGATGAACTCGCTCGCCACCTTTGGCGCGACGATCAGGGACAAGAAACAGGCGGCGCAACGCACGGCCTGGTATTCGCGCTTGCAGTACGAGGCCTTCGTCCAGGCCAGCAAGGCGGAAGCCGGCAGCCCGGCGGCCACCGCGTTTACCGCGCTGCTGGCGACAACGGCCGGAGCCTTTGCGAAGGAAGTGCCCAACGGCGAAAATATCGCCGCCTTCCGCGAAAAGATCGACCGGCTGGCGCCCCTGCCGGAAAGCACGCGGTTTCTGTCCGACCAGGAGCGCACCTTCATCCAGCTGCTGAAAATGATCCGGAAGGTGGACCTGGCCGAGAAGCACGCGAACGCCCTGCTGGCCAGCAAGGACAAGCGGGTGGCGGGCATGGCCAAGCAGGAGCTGAAGCTGATCGAGATCGCCAAGCAGCCGCTGGAGCTGACCTTCACCGCGCTGGATGGGAAGCAGGTCGACCTCGCCCAGTTGAGGGGCAAGGTGGTC
>JBDKHE010000456.1:0-3656 GCA_039797805.1 Verrucomicrobiota bacterium | reverse complement strand
GGAGAAGAGGACGAGAACGAGGGACGTGAGGAGAAAGGCGGCGCGCAGACGCCGGGCAGATCGGAGCATGACGGGAGGCCAGCAGCTGCCGGGCTCGGCGTCGAGCCAGACCGGCGCGAGGTCACGGGGCCGGGTTGGGTTCACCTGATTTGACGGACGGTGGCCCCAGAGCCCGATCCGGTTGCACCACGAATGCTTCGCCTAACGGCTGCGCTACGATGTGTCCTGCGCCTAATCGGCTCCGGGGAGGGGCTTCGGGGTGTCGGCTAATCGCCGACGAGAATCGAGACGACGGGGTCGGGGTGGGGTTGCCCTGCTTTGGCGGACAGCAGATTGGAGCTAACGACTCCAAAGCCTGATCCTGTTCGGCTACCTTCCTATTTTTCGGACCGCGGCCAGAGCCACCCGTTTTGAGTCAGCCAGTCCATGATGGCTCCCTGCCAGCGATCACGTGGCAGGAGGAACAGGCCATGCTGCCCTTTTTGAAACAGGTGCGCTTCAACCGGGACGCCGGCGTGCCGCAGGGCATCAAAGAAGACGACACTGTTGGCGACATCGACCAATCGGTCGTCCGTGGCATGGAGAAGGAGCGTGGGCGGGGTGTTCGCGGTGACATGCAGCTCATTGGAGAAAAGCCGGATCATGTCCTCCGAGGGGTGTTCGCCCAGCAGGCCGACGCGTGAGCCCTGGTGGGTGATCTTTGCATCCATGCTGATGACCGGGTAGACCAAAACCAGAAAGTCGGGGCGCAGGCTGAGGTGATCAGGATTGTCGACGTAGGCCTGGTCGAAGTGCGTGGCCAGCGTCGCTGCCAGATGCCCGCCGGCGGAATAGCCAATCGCGCCGATGCGGGCGGGATCGAGATTCCACTCGGCCGCATGCTGCCGGGCGA
This sequence comes from Verrucomicrobiota bacterium, assembly GCA_039797805.1. GTDB lineage: Bacteria > Verrucomicrobiota > Verrucomicrobiia > Opitutales > Opitutaceae > Lacunisphaera. The sequence continues at coordinate 2,764 of JBDKHE010000456.1, read as the reverse complement.
AGCGGATCGCCTGCTGGGCGTCCTGCAGCGGACCGATGGACTTGTCGACCATCGTCTGATCGCTCGGGATGCGGTACTTGACCACCAACGCCGCGATGCCGTGATCGACGAAATAGTTGGCTTGTTGCGTGCCTTCAAAGTCGTAGGTGAGGCCGGCGTAGCCGCCGCCCGGAAAGATCACCAGGGTGGCGCCGGTGGCTTTGGCCTTGGCGGGCAGATAAACCTGGATCGTGGGCCGCGAGACTTTCTGGATCCAACCCTTGTCGGCGCCCGATTCCTCGTCCGGGCCGGGCTTGGAGTTCGGAATAGCCGCGTCACCGTACAGCGGGAAACTTTGCATTTTCGGCGGAAAAAAATTGGCCCGCTCGTCCACCGGAGCACTGGCCGGCTTGGCCGGGGCGGACGAGGCCGGCTGGGCCTGCGCATAGGACGCGATCGGGGCGGAGCCGACCAAACCTGCCGCCAGGAGAACGAGCAACTTGAGAGCCATGATCGGAAAATGCCCGAGGCCGATGATGCCGCGAGTCAAAATGGGGTGGGCACAGGGGGTTATCGGACGCGAGAGCCAAACGGCGCCAACTGGAGGCGGCCGGGATTGCATGGGTAGCAACGGATGCGGCTAAAGGCTGCAAAGCCTGGGGGGCACCTGATTTGAGGGACGGTGGCCACAGCGCTCGAGCCGGTTGCACCACGAATGCTTCGCCTAACGGCTGCGCTACGCTGTGTCCTGCACCTGATCGGCCCCGGGGAGGGGCTTCGGGGTGTCGGCTAATCGCCGACGAGAATCGAGACGACGGGGTCGGGCTAGGGTTGCCCTGCTTTGGCGGACAGTGGGCCGGCTTCGGCCGCTGGCTTTTTAAGAGTCAGGACGTGACGTCTTCAGCTTAGCCGGCAATGACCTCCGTGGATCACCGTGGGGCTAAACCGCCGCCATGCGTCCTTCCCGCCTACATTGCGGTCACGCGAAAGCGTTTGAACACACCATCCTGCCCGCCGATGAAGGTGAACACGCCATCGTCGCCCATGGCGGCAGGGTAAACCGGACCAGGTGCCCCCACGTTGCTGAAGGGCAGGAAGTCGAACACGACCACGGGCTTGCCGTCCACCAGCAGCGCGAAGGCCTTGCCGTTCCCTGGGTTTTGGGAAAAAGCGAACACATGCAGGCCGTCTGGACTGAAGGTCGCCGCGCGGTACAAACCGTTCATTCCACCGAGCATTTTCCCGTCGACGATCAGGCCGCGCTTGTCCCGCGCATTCCCCAAGGCGCCAAAATGCGCGACATGCTTGCCGTCCGGGCTGAACGCCACCCAGGGCGCGTCGCTGGCAGGATTATTCGGCGGGATCACGGTGACCCCCGGTTGTTCGACGCCATCAAGATAGAGCGCGCCAAAAAAGCCATCACTCGCGATCACTGCGTACCGGCTGCCGTCCGGACTGAATTCCAAACCGGTCCCCCCGTTAAGTTTCGTGATCCTGCCGTCGACGACCACATCCACGGCCCGGGATCCCGCAATGCCGCCGATGTAGCCGGCCCGCTTGCCGCCCCCGCCGAACGACGGCCGCTGATAGTTGACGTAGGCATCCGATTCCTCGCCATCAATGACGAGGAACGTGCCGGCGCTGGTGCGCCCAAAGAACATGGTCCGCTTGGAATCATCGGAAAACCTGAAATCGGTGATGCCTTCGTAGGTATCGCCTTTCTTGCCATCGATCACGAGATACTTGACCCCGCCCCCGACCGAGCAGAGCGCCGCATAACGTTTCCCGTCGGGGCTGAATTTCAGCCACTCTACCCGGTCACAATCGGTGCCTTCGATCTTTTTTCCACCCGAGCCGATGAACTCGCCGTTGTCGGCATTGCCCGGATTTTTGCCGATCACCAGAAGGTTTACGCCGGCCTTCGACATATGGACGCCGCGAATGCTCTTGGCCCGTGAGCCGGGCTTGCCGTTCATCAACAATACGCTCTCGGTTGGCGTGTGCCCGACGGTGACGACGGTGCGGCCATCCGGTGAGAACTGCGGATCGACTCCCTGGTAACCCACGTCCTTGCCATCGACGACGAGGTTCATTTTCCCGGTGGCATCCCCTTTGCTCCCGAGGTAGGCAAAGCGGGTTTCGTCCGGACTGAAGACCAGGTTCTGAATGCTTTGGTAGGGTTCTCCGATCTGTCCATCCATCACCAGGCGGCTGATGGCACCCCTCTCTTCCTTCCGCTGGTAGCAGAAGCGTTTTCCTTGGGGGGAAAACACAAGATCTTGAATCGAAGCCATGCCCTGCTCAGCCGGCTGCCGCGCCACCTCCTTGCCATCGAGCACGAGAATGGTCTCGGTGCCCACCATGCCCACATACGCGTGACGCAGGCCATCGTCGGAAAATAAAACCGTATTCTGAATACGATCGATGCGCGGGCCCTCTACGCCGTCCACGATAATCACGGTCCGGCTGCCTTTGGCGGCCGGAATTGCCATATGCATGCCATTCCTGCTGAACGACGGTGGGGTCTTGCTAGGATCATACGGCCCCAGCAGAGCTTCCTCCACTTTGGGTTGGGCAAAAAGCGGGACAAACAACGAACCGCACAGGCCGACAAGGGCCGCGAAGGGAAGGACAGGGCGTTGCATGGAAACGTGGGTTGATTCTGCGACGAAGGAACAGTCACGGATCTTCGATAATTCGCGCTCCAAGTCGAGATTTCGGACAGAAAAAGCAGAGCTACCCGATTTCCCAGATCGGCCATGAGTATCGGCTGGTCCTTTTGTCA
>JBDKHE010000455.1:0-3903 GCA_039797805.1 Verrucomicrobiota bacterium | reverse complement strand
CGGTTCGGGACTGAAGTTTTCGCCCAAAACCGAACGGCCGGAAAACGCGGCACGACCGAACCAGCTGTCGGCCGGGGTGGCCGCCTGTTCCTGGCTCTGGTGCGGGGACCGCTGAAAGGATTGCCCCTGGGCACCGGCATCCGCAGCCAGAGCCGAGGCGCCGGTCGAGAAGACCGGATCGAGAAAAGTGTGGGAGCGGCCCGCCGCAGACGCCGCGACATGCTGCCATTCCTGCATGATGGCCGAGCGCAACGCCGGGGACTCGCTCTGGAAATCCGTGTGCACGACACCATCCCGAAGCTCGATCCGGACGCTCAGGTCCTCGCCGCCAAACTTGAGCCGGAGCTGAACGCGCCCCGCCTTCTGCATGCTGACGGAAAACTGCGCATCAGCCAGACCGGTGACCGTGGCGACCGCCCGTTCGGCGAAGCTGGCCGCTTCGGTCTCGCTAACCGCGGGCGCGACCGGAGCCGACATCCGCGGTTCGCCGGTGATGCCCGTCAGCGCAACGCCATCGGCAACGATCCCGTACGGACGGGCGCTGGCGATGACCTCATGTTGGGCGGTTGACATTGCTGCCCTTCCTTTAGCAATGGCGGTGCCAGTTTCTCCACCAGGCATCTTATCTTGTTTGCTTGTAGCGCTTAATATTTTTCTTTCCGGGACTTCGCCGCCCGCAAAACCCGCTTTGGCCGACCCTTGATTGGCAACGGCAAATTTTTCCGCCCCATCCAAATGGGACTTTTCCGCTGCGCCTTTGCCGACGAACCCGACGCGAACCATCGGTTGACCGGCCATTTCCAGCTCCGCCTGAAGCTCCAACTCGGGTAGCCCGCTGTCTTTATCGGACCCTTCACTGCGCTGGGCTAGGGCCACGGGGAGTTCGCACTCGATCACCCCATCCTCACCCAGAAAAAACTCCGCCTCGGCGCGTCCGGCCTTCGCAGGCTCGGCGGCGGCCGCGGGAAGCATTGAATCCCCAGGAAGCGGATCAGTCACTCCGCCCGGGGACGGGAAGGCAGGGGAATCGTCCGCAAGCGCCAAAGGGGCTTGCTCGTCAGGGACGCTCGGCTGCAGGCCTGCGGTCGGGGCAGCCGCCTCGTCGGGTTGCCATACCTGCATCAGCGCGGCGACAAAGGCCGCCGCTTGCTCGAGCTGACCGGGCGGAAGATTCCGGGAGACGTTCTGTTCGTTGCTTTCCTCGGCCTCATCAAGCGCGGTGCGCTCGTGAGCCTGCTGATCCGGCTGCACCCGCGACGAGCCGGCCGGCCGGGCGGAAGGTTCGCTGCGCGCCGTTTCGCGGGAGGCCGACCGCCCCTTGGTCCGGTCCGGCTTGGACATGAGGGCATGGAAATCCAGCGAGCGGTCGGACTCGCGGTGCGCCGGGCGCATTTCGGCGAAGGCCAGAGCATCGGCGGAACCCGTGGAATTTGATCCGGACAGATGGCGGGCGGAGGCCGGAGCGGAAAGGTGATTAGGCAAGGAGGAGGTCATGAGGAGCATCCATCCTTGGGTGCGCTACCGTGCCAGCCGTGGCACGTGAGGTTGGGTTCAGGAAGTCTTGGACGATTTCATCAGGCGGAGCTTTTCAGAAAGCAGGGCGGCGCGGCGGGCCAGCGTGCCATCGGGAGCCGACGTCTTGGCCATTTCCTCGAAGATCGGTCCCACCGATTCGGCTTTCATCAGGGAGAGGATCTTGACGATGGTGGTGTCGTCCATCTCCCGAAGAATGGCGACCGCACCCTTCGGGGTGAGTCCGGAATAGGTTTGGGCCAACGTGCGCAGGTTCTTCGACTCGTCGGCGGTGACCTCGATGATCTTGCGACCGATCTCGGTCCGCATCGCCTCCAGATCAGTGCGGATCTTGGCGAGTTCCTGCTGCTCGGCGGCGACCCGGGCGGCGCGCTGGTTGAGCAACTCGGCCTGCTGGCGGAGCCGGGCGCGCTCCTCCTTCAGCTCCGAGGCGAGCCCATCGATCTCAATGGTCCAGAAGTCCCAGCCCTGGACCCGGCTTTCCTCGATCGGCTTGGGCGGGAGCGAGGCGATGGCGTGCATCACGAGCGTGTCGGCTGCACGCCAAAACCAGCCGATGCCGACGGCCGTGCCGGCAAAGATGCCGAGCGCGGCGACGATGGCGGGATTGTTCAGGACTTTGTTCATGACAGGGACAGCTGCCGGAAGGCGCGGAAGCCGGCGAGCTCATCAAGCTCTTCCTGGCTTGCGCGCTGGACGGCGAGAGAGTGGTGGGCGCGGGCCTTCTCCTCGAGACGCTGGACGATCTTCAGGCGGCGGTTGGCGTCGATATAGGCGTTGCGCTTGAGCTGCATCTTTTCCCGCGCCTCGGCGACCTCCAGTTCCAGGGCGAGAACGGCCTGACACTCGTTGCGGTAGACCCGCAGCAAGGCGGCCGCGTCGGCGGCGATAAACCGGTCGGTACGTCCGCGGGCCAGCAGCTCGGCCAGCTCGGCGGTGCGGGCGCGCAGACGGCCCAGCTTTTCCTCGACCTGCACATAGGCATGGACGGCGGCGGCGAATTCTTCGCGCGCCTTCAATTCCTGATGGGTGCGCAGGATCCCGACGGGTTGCAGGGGAAAACGGAACTTTTTCATGGCACAACGATAGATTTGATTTTCGCGTAGCTGGCCGACCGGCTGGAGAATTCGTTCACGCCTTGGCGGAGGAACTGCCGGAGGGGTTCATGGAGAGTGATGGCCCGATCGATCTGCGGGTTGGCGCCCTTCTGATAGGCGCCGATGGACACGAGATCCTCGTTCTTGCGGTAGACGGCCATATGCTCCCGGGCGGCCGCCGCGTGGGCGACCTCCTCCGGGGTGCAGATGTCGCGCGTGAGACGGCTCACGCTCTCGAGCACGTCGATGGCGGGATAGTGGTTGAAGTGGGCCAGCTGGCGCGAGAGTACCAAATGGCCGTCCAGGATGCCGCGGACGGCGTCGGCCACCGGCTCGTTCATGTCGTCGCCTTCGACGAGTACCGTATAGATGGCCGTGATGGATCCTTTCTCGCCCGCGCCGGTGCGCTCCAGGAGCCGCGGCAGCATGGCGAAGACCGAGGGCGTGTAACCGCGGGTGGTCGGCGGCTCGCCGATCGCCAGGCCGATTTCGCGCTGGGCCATGGCAAAACGGGTGACCGAGTCCATCATGAGCAAAACGTTCTTGCCCGCATCGCGGTAGGCCTCGGCGATCGAGGTGGCGGTGAAGGCCGCGCGCAGCCGCAACGGGGCCGAGGTGTCGGACGTGGCCACCACGACCACCGACTTGCGCAGACCCTCGGGGCCGAGATCCTTCTCGATAAACTCGCGCACTTCACGACCGCGCTCACCGACGAGGGCCACGACGACCACGTCGGCGTTGCAACCGCGGGCGATCATCCCGAGCAGGGTCGACTTGCCCACGCCGGAACCGGCGAACAGGCCCAGACGCTGGCCGCGCCCCAAGGGAACAAAAGTGTCGATCGCCCGCACGCCGGTCGGCAGGGCTTCCCGGATGCGCTGGCGGCGCAACGGATGCGGCGGACGGCCGTCATGTTCGGTACGATCCAGCGGCAGCAGCCCGAGGTCATCCAGCGGCCGGCCGAGGGCGTCAAGAACCCGGCCGAGCAATTCGGGACCCGGCTTGGGCAAGGGCGGACGGTCGGCGGCCGCCACTTCGCAACCCACGTGCAGACCGCCGGTGTCACCCAGCGGCATCAACAGGACGCGGTGTTCACGGAACCCCACGACCTCGGCCCGCACGGAGTAACCGGTACGCGGGGAACGGACGATGCAGATTTCACCAAGGCCGACGTTCGGACCCTCGGAATCGATGATCAGGCCGGCAATGCCGGTGACGGTGCCGACGCGCTGCACCGCGGGGGCATGTCGCACCTGCGAGCGGATCACATCGA
>JBDKHE010000454.1:0-3677 GCA_039797805.1 Verrucomicrobiota bacterium | reverse complement strand
CGCGGGCCGTAGCCGTCGCGCGTGGAGGTCTCGTCGCGCAGGCCGGCGACGAAGCGGAGGCGATCATTGAGCGCGCGACCCTCGAACTGGGCATACCAGGCCTGGTTCTTTTCGAGGAGGGCCTTGGTCTGCCCGATCGTGCTCCAATAGTTCTCCTTCTCGTCATTCTCGGTCGGGGCGAACTTTGACGGATCGGCCAGGTACACATCATAGAGCTTGTAGCTGCTGGCGAATTGCTGCGGCGCAAAGCCCCAGCCCGGGGAGGTCCCGTCATAGGCGTCATCGAGCAACTCGGCCGCGGTCAGCGACGGGCCGTTGTAGGTTTCGCGGTAGCCGGTGCCGAGTCCCCACTTCTTCTTGTTGGTTTCCTCGTGACGGAAGCCCGCCTTGAAGGCGAGTTGGACGGAGCGCCAGGGGAGGAAGTCGAGTTCGCGCCGCAGGTCGAACTGGTAAAGCGTGTTCTCGTCCACCGACTCGGCGTTGCCGCGCTTGCCCTGGATGCCGGGGTTGTTCCAGTTGGCCAGCCGGGTGTAGTCAAACTCCTGCAACTCAAGGCCGGTGCGGTCGTAGGCGGTGATGCGGCCCGGGACGCCGTCGACGATGTCGTCAAACTTCAGCGTGCCGATGTTGGCGCTGACATCCAGGCCGGAGAAGTGGCCGTTCTCAAAGTCGAGGAAGGTCGCACGGGAGCGCGAATGGTTGGCCAGGGCGGTGACGTCCCACGGACCCTTGCGGTACGTGGCGCGGAGGTAGCCGCTGTGGGTCGTGCCGGATTTGTCCCGCGACGTGATCGACATGTTGACGGAGTTGCTCGGGTTGTAGGAGTTCCCGGTGGCAGACTGGGCCGACGTCATGTACGGCTGCGAGTGGGTGTAGGTGGCGCCCCAGTCGATGGGCCGCTGGATGCGGTACTGCATGCGGCGATCCGTGTCGGAGGAGTCATATTCCGAATACTGGTAATTTGCGGCGATGGCCAGTCCGGGGAAGGGCTTCCAGTCGAGCTTCATCGAGGCGGAGCTGCTGGTCGAGGTGCGGGGCGAGTCGGTCAGCGAGACGCGGGTGAGGAAGGGATTCTCGGCGCTGACCCGGCCGACGCTGTTGGTGGCCGCGGTGCCATTGGCCCCGCCGAGGGGCCGCAGGTCGAGATTCACGTTGGAGATGCCGTATTCCGGGCGCAGGCGGCGGTTGGCGCTGTACTGGCTGTAGCGGGAGGCGGACAGGGAGAAACCGAAGCGCTCGTTGACCGGCTTGATGTAGCTCAGGTCAAACCCGGGCTGGCCGGCGTACACCTTCTTGTTCGTGGCACCGACGACCTTGGCGAAGGGATTCAGGTGCTCCGAATTCAGAACCACGTAGGCATTGTAGGTAAAGGATGGCCGGGCGTACTCGAAGGCCGACTTCGAGATGAGGTTGATCTGGCCGCCGACGGACTTCATGGGCATGTCGGGGGTGGCGACCTTGATCAGCTCGACGCGCGAGGCGTTGTTGATGGAGAGCATGTCGAGGCCGACCTGGTTGGTGAGGCTGGCCTGGGAGGCGCTGGTGACGGGCACGCCGTCGATCATGATGTTGGTGTCCTCCGCGCCAAAACCGCGGACCGAGACGCCGAAGGCGTCGGTGGGTGCGATGTAGGTGCCGCCGTACTCGAGTTCCACGCCGGGGAGATACTTGATGAATTCACCCACGTTGCCGCCCGGGATCTCGCCGAAGGTGTCGGTGGAGATGACGTTCTTGATGTTCACGGAGTAGCGCTCCTCGGCGATGGCGATCGCGGCGGCGTTCTGGTAGCGCTCGGCGTTGACGACAAAGGGGTCGAGTTCGACCACCCCTTCCTTGCTGAGCTTCGTCACGGCGGACTGGCGCAGCAGGATGTTCCGGGTGACAGCCTGGCCGGCGGGAACGTTGACGCTCAGGCGCAGATCGGGCTCGCCGACGTAGGTGGCCTGCAGCGTCTGTTCACCGGCCGGGACATTGGTCAGCACAAAGCTGCCGGATTCGTCGGTGACCGCGGACAGGCTGGTCCCGGCGACGGAGATCTTCACATTCTTCATGTAGGCACCGCTGGTGGCGTTCTGGGCCTTGCCGTGGATGGTGCCGGTACCGCCGGCCGCCTGGGCGAGGATCGAGGCCGGGGCCAGTACGGCCAGGGCCAGGGCGGTGGCGAGGCACCGGAAAAGATGATTCAGGGAAGGCAGGGGGCATGCCTGCGGTGGAGGTGTGCGCATATCAGTTAGGATGTTTGGGGTTTTGACCGTGACGGGGTATCACGATCGCAGCCTGAATCGAGGGATCGGCCTTCTTCCGTTGGGGTGGATGAAAACGATCAAAGACTGCACTTCGCTTATAACAGGTGCGGAGCAGTCACTCTTCCGGATTTGCTCGGCCGACTGCCCGTATCGTAACCATTCTTGCCCGGACGAAATCCGAGTCGGCGATCGGTCGGGCCGTGATGCTGACCGCCGAACGCGTCGGCTTCAGCCGACAAGCCGCGGAATCCGCGTGCGAAAAGCACCCGGCGGGCGCGGAGTGAGAGAGGGAGAAACCTCGATTTCTCCTCTGAAAAAGGAGTTTTCCGGCGCCATTCATGCGGGCCGCCTGCGTCGCGGCCAGGGTCGTGAGGAAAGCGCCGAGGCGCGGCGCTGCTTCGCGAAAGGCGACAAAACCAGTCCCGGAATACCCGATCCGCGATCGGAATTTATCCCGTCAAATGTCCACCTGACATTTAGGTCAGAATGGCGCCGGCGACAAAAAAAGGCCCGGTCTGAAAAGACCGGGCCCGGGAATGCTGAGGAGTCAGCGAACGTGACGACTTACCACTTGCCGTTCACGCCGAAGGTCCAGACGACGCCGAACTCGCGGCGGTCAAAGTACTGGGCGTAGGCGGGGAGAATACCGAGGTCGTCCTTGTTGATCTGTGCGCGATAACCCTTGAAGATATCGCGACCGCTGAGGAACAGGCTGTAGTTTTTCGACAGCGTGTAGTTGGCGGTCAGGTCGACGTTGACCTGGGATGGCTCGAAGCGGCGGAGATAGTTCTTGGCGCCGTTGACATCAGGCAGGTTGGAGCGGGCGATTTCGTTCTGATTGCGGTAGGTGCCGCGCAGCTGGATGGAGAGTCTCCGATCCGAGTATTGCAGACCGGCGCCCGCAAAGCGGTTGGCGGACATCTTGATGGTGGAGACCGCCGGCACGACCGTGACGATGCTGCCCGACGGCGTGGTGATTTCGACGGGGTTGGGGGCGCTGGGCTCGGGCAGGCTCTTGAGCGTCAGGCTCGCGAAAGCGCTGAAGCGTTTGCCGATGCTGCCGAGGAAGCCGAAGTCCTGGCTGCCCGAGAACTCCCAGCCGCTGGTGTGCTGCTTGGTGGAGCTGTTGCTCGAGGTCCGGAGGATCCAGTCGTCGTAGGCCACCGGATCCAGGCCGAGAGCCGACAGGACCTGATTGAAACCAGCGGTGCCCGAGTAGGTGCTGTAGGTTTCGATCTGGTCCGTGACGTCCTTCATGTAGTAGGAGACCGAGAGCTTGCCGCCGGAGTTGGTGTAGTAGGAGACTTCACCGTCCCAATTGTTGGACGTCTGGGGCTTCAGGTTGGGATTGGCGACGGTGATCGTGCCCTTGGTACCGTCGGCCGGGATCGTGGTGTTCTCGTTGATCTGGAACTGACCGCTGCTGGACAC
>JBDKHE010000453.1:0-3502 GCA_039797805.1 Verrucomicrobiota bacterium | reverse complement strand
GGGCTCGCTGGACGCGATGCCGCGCTCGTTGAAAAGCTGGCGCACCTGCACCCCGGCGACGGTCTCGATCCGGAGCTCGGCGCCGATGCCTTCGCGATTGGGCACGTGGCCGGCGAGACGGATGACCGCCCGGTGGCCGGTCGTGGTGCCGTTGCGGATGACCGTGGGCGGGGCATCGTAGTTGGAGTAGACGAGATCAAGGTCGCCGTCGCCGTCGAGATCAGCCAGCGCACAGCCGAACGACACGGTCACCTCATCCAACCCCCACTCGGCCGAGGCATCGGCGAACTTCAAGCCGCCAAGGTTCCGGTAGGCCAGCGTTGACTCGCGACGCGGGGCGGAGTTCTGCCAGACCTTGGCGCGCGCGGCGAGGGTCGGGGCGATGTTCTGCTTGTCGACCAGGTCGGCGTCGATGAAGTTGCGGATCATGCCGGCGGTGACGAAGGCATCGAGGCGGCCGTCGTTGTCGAGGTCGCCGAGACGGACCGACCACGTCCAGCCGGTGGCGGCGAGACCGGTGAAGCGCGCGGCCTCGGCGAAGCGGTCGGTGCCGGTGTTCAGGTAGACGGCGTTCCACATGTACTGCGGCACGAGTTCGCTGACGCGCTCCATCTCCCACAGGCCGCGACCGATCTCCTCCATGCCGGTCATGTACTCGAAGTGGTTCCGGTCACGCATGTCGGTGATGAGGAAATCCATGAGCCCGTCGTTGTTGAGGTCGCCCGCGTCGGCGCCCATGGAGAAATAGGTGACGTGCGGCAGGCGCTCGTCGACGACGTCGGCAAACGTGCCGTCGCCCTTGTTGAGGTAAAAGCGGTCGGGCGTCTCGAAATCGTTCGCCACGTACAGGTCGGGCCAGCCGTCGTCGTTGGCATCGAACCAGATCGCGGTGTGACCCTGGGTAAGCCCCCAGATACCGGCCTGGGCGGTCACGTCCGTGAAGGTGCCTTTGCCGTTGTTGTGGAACAGATAGTCGCGGCGGCCCTGCGGGGACTTGGCGAAGTCGAGGATGTTCGTGACCAGGTAGCAGTCGAGCGCGCCGTCGCGGTCATAGTCCGCGAAGGTCGCGTGGACGGAGGCGTCCTTGATATCGAGCCCGTATTCATGGGCACGCTCGGTGAAGGTGCCGTCGCCATTGTTGACGAACAGGAGATTGGGCAGGTCGTAGCGACAGACGTAAATGTCCATCGCACCGTCCTGGTTGATGTCGACGGCCGTGGCCCCCGTGTTGCTCGAGGGTGCGTCGTCGATGGCGACGCCGGCCGTGTGCGCGATGTCGTAGAACTGAAAGGTGATGCTCTGGCGGTAAAGGGCGCAGGGTCCGTTCTTGGAAATCGCGAAGATGTCGAGCAGGCCGTCGCCGTCGAAGTCCGCCACCGCCAGACCGGTTTCAACCGCGCCGAGCGTGAGTTCGCGGAACCGGTTGCCCCACATGCGCGGATCCGCAAACACATTGGGGACCGTGAGGCCCGCCTTCAGGGAATCCAGGCGCTCGAAAAGCTTGCCACCGGCGGCCGGCGCGGAACGCACGCGCAGCGGTGTGGCGCGATACTCCGGCGTGGCGGCGGCCAAGGCGGTGGAGCAGACAACGAGACCGACGAGGAGACATTTGATCATGATGAGCGTGGGACTATTGATGAGCGGGGACGACGCGGCCGGTGTCGGGGCTGGGCTGCCGCAAAAGCCAGCCGAGGGTAAGCGGCGCGGTGTAACTGCCGAACCGCTCGATCACCTCCCAACCGGAAGCGCCGGCGACCAGAAAGAGGGATTCGGTGGCAAGTTTCCAACCGACAACCGTCAGCAGCAGAGCCGGCCCGGGCCGGACCAGCACGGCGAAGGCGAGGGCGAATTCAAAAAGTCCGACCGAGGGGATGGCGGCGGCGGCATCCGCAATCCCGAGCGCGGCATAATGCTGACCGAGTCCCGCCTTGTGGGCAAAGAGCCCGAGCCCGGCGTGTCCGGCCAGCAGGGTGAACGTAACCAGGCGCAGCGACCAGACCACGGCGTCGCGTTGATCCGCCAGAAGGCCGGATTCCCGTCCGGTGAGCCGCACCCACCAAGGCCCCTTCAACCCCACCAGCGCGATCATGGCCAGCGGAACACCATAATTGCCCGCCCGCTCCAGCGCTTCCCAAAAAGGTTCCCCGGCCAGGGGACGCAGCAAGGCGGTGAAGACGGCCCAGACCAATGCCCAAAGAAACAGCGCCCGGCAGGGCCAGAAAAGGGCGAGCAACCCGATGCAAACATCCAGGAGTCCCACCATCGGCATCAGTTGCCAGGCGGTCGGCGCGTCGATCCCGCCGACTGCAAAATACGGGAGCCACGCCGCCTTGGTCACGAGACCAAAGGCCCCGTGCCCGATGTAACAGCCCGCGACCCCGATTCGCAAAATCAGCGGCACAATGGCGTCGGGCTGATCCCCAACGGATGACCACGTAAGACGCATGGGACAGGAACAACGCCGACGACCGGGTCAGGGTTTGACGGGCTGCAAGGCGTGCGTGAAGACGTAGTCGGCCACCTTGAGGCCGGCTTTCTGGCCCTCGATATTATCGGACATCACATGAATGCCGCCCCAGACCCGGCTCATGCCGACTTCGCGACGGGCGTCCGACAGTTTGCTGAAATGGCGGATTGCGCCGGGGAGACCGTCTGAAGTCACGGTAAATTCCTGGTCATCCGATCCCAGGCAAAGCGCCAACATTTGGGACATCGCGGCGGTGTAGGTGCTGTGCCCGGAGGTGTAAGAAGGAAACGCCGGGGAGGCCATGTTGGGAATGAACGTGGGATTGGCCTGGGCGGAGGGGTTGATATCGGGCGTGACTTCTCGCAGCGCGGTCTCCGGCCGCCACGTTCTGTAGAAATACTTGGTCTCCCAGCAGGTGATGCCCGCGTCGGCGCCAGCGATGTTGAGCAGCGCGAAGAGCCGCGCGGTCTCTAGCAGGGAAAGATTGTGCCGCCGAACCAGGTCGCGCGCGATGATGTTCCAGTGTCCCGGCGGCGTAGCGCTCCCGAGGTCGTCCGACCAGAAGGGCGTGGCGAGGGTCTGATACTCGGTGCGCTCGGCACCGTCCCGCGGACCGACCTTGTTCACGTAGGCGAGTTCTTCTGCGTATTCCTTGGAGTCGTGGGCCAGCGGCGGCGGGGCGCGGAATTGCGAGGATGACTCCAGGGTGAAGGGCCGGACCTCGCCCAACCGCGGGGTCACGGGCGGGCGGAACCCAGGAGGGGTCTCGCGCCATTTGCCCGGCGCGGTGCTGGCATAATCCCGGTCACCGGGCTTGAGCGCGACCTTGGCTCGTTCGAACAGGATGCCTTCCGCGATCTTCTTGCCCCACGCGAGACCGGCTTCCTTGGCCGGACCGTCCGGGATGCCGGCAAGCGCCTGATCGTACGCTTTGAGCAGGACCTGGGGGCTGGCGGATTCCCGCCAGAGCGCACTGAGCACCGTATAGGCCGAGCTGACCACGGCCGCGTCCAGGCTCGCGCCCTCCGGCGCGGG
>JBDKHE010000452.1:0-3121 GCA_039797805.1 Verrucomicrobiota bacterium | reverse complement strand
CCCGAGGGCCGACGATCCCGTCAGATCCTTCAACAGCTGCGCCCCGGCCGCCGCCAGCTCCGCGCCACCCAAGGCACAGACCTTGAGCTCCGGCCGCGCCGCCAGCAACCCACGCACCATCCGCGCCGCATGCTCGTCGCCCGAATGCTCGGCCGCGACGATCAGCAGATCCACGGACCCACCAACCGGCGCCGGCAACCCTTCCATGAGCGCGAGCTTGCTCAAGACAGTCCCCTCCCTCCGCCAGACGCCATGATCGACCTCGGCAAGTTTTCATCCGCAGACTCACCCTCTCCCCAGCTCGTCATCCTGAACGCAGTGAAGGATCCAGCAGAAAAACCACCAGCGGCCGTGCTGCTGGAGCTGTCCCGATGCTCAGTTTGCAGTCCAGCGGCCGTCATTTCCGTGTGTCCCGTGTATTCCGTGGTGACCATCCTTCACTTCTGATTCTTCCGGATCTGCTCCGTGATCGTGATGGCTACCTCGAGCGCCGATTTGCCGAGGGCACCGCCGACCTTGGGCTGCTTGGCCTCGCTCACGCTCTCCAGAAAATGCGCCAGCTCGATGGCGAGCGGCTCGCCCTTCTCGATGGGGATTTCGTGCACCGGCACCTTGTCCTCCCCGGCCTTCGCCAGACCCACTTTCAGTTTCAGACCATAGGCGATGATGTCGCTCTTCTTCACCAGGTGTCCCTTCTGGTTCATGAAATCGAGCGAGAGGTAAGCGTTGTCCTGAAAGACCCGGATCTCGCGGTTCTTTTTCAGGCTCATGCGCGAGGCGCTCAGGTTGGCCACGCAGCCGCTTTCAAACTCGATGCGGGCGTTGGCGATGTCCTCCGTCTTGGAGAGCACGTTGATGCCGACCGAGTCGATCTTCTTGATCGGTGACTTGACGAGCGCGAGCACGATGCCGATGTCGTGGATCATCAGGTCGAGCACCACGCCGACCTCCGTGCCGCGCGTCTGGTAGGGCGCGAGCCGCTCGGTGGTGATGTATTGCGGGCGTCCGGTGTGCTTCTCGAGGTAGCTCATCACGGGGTTGAAATGCTCGATGTGGCCGACCTGCACGAGACAGTTGTTCTGCCGCGCGGCAACGAGCACCTGCTCGGCCTCTTCCAGGGAGGCGCAGAGCGGCTTCTCGATCAGGAGGTGACACCCCTGCGCCAGCAACGGCAGCGCGACCACGGCATGCTTGTCGGTCGGCACGACGACGCTCACGGCATCGCAGGCTTCGCCCAGCTCCTCCATCGTCAGGAAGCGCTTGCAGTTGAACTTCGCACAGATCTCCGCCGCCCGCGCGTCGCTGGTCTCATAGATGCCGGCGAGCTCGGCGCCGGGCAGAGTGGAATAGATGCGCGCATGGTGCTGTCCGAGCGAACCGACGCCGACGACACCACATTTAATCTTGGGCTTGGCCATGGCGGATGCTCGATAGGTCGGCGCCACGAGGCAACAGCGATGTTGACCGCTCCACCGCCCGGGCGGCTCAGCGGTGTCCGTTCTGACGGATGATGCCCCAGATCACGTACAGCCCGAGCAGGGCCGAGATGAGGTAGCCGACGATGCCGAGGGCCGGGTAACCGAACAGATACGGGCGGATACCTGTCGTGATGATCATCGATGAGCCGATGATGAGCGAGCCGATGATCACCCCCAGGGCGATGCGGTTCGCCGCCACCTTGAGCGCATCATCAATGTCCTCCAGCCCCCGGTGCTGGAAGTTGATCGTAAAATCATCATGCACCAGCCGGTGGACCAACCGGTTCAAATCGGAGGGCAGGTCGCGCAACCCACCCAAGGCATCCCGGATGACGTCGCGGAGCCGGCGGGAAACCGCGGCCGGGTTGGCCCGGCCAAGGAACAGCTCCCGCAGGACGGGCTTGGTGTGGAGGCGCAGGTCGAAATCCGGATCCAGCTGCCGGCCGACCTCCTCGATCGACAGGATCGCCTTGGCCATGAAGAGATAGTCGTGTGACAGCGAGATGCCGTGCCGGCCGAAGATGTTCAGCAACCGGATCATGGCCCGGCCCAGCTGTTGCCGGCCCAGCGTAAAATTGAGCTCCTCCCGCAGGGCGATGGTGACTTCCTTCTCCATCACATGCAGGTCGCTCCGCGTGCCGGGCGGCGCCAGGCTGGCGGCGATCTGGACGATCCGCTCCGAATCTTGAGACACCGCGGCCTCCCAGAATTCGGCCAGCGCATAGCGCAACCGCCGCGTGAGATGCCCGATCAGGCCCCAGTCGAGAAAGCACAGTCGTCCGTCAGCAGTGACGAGGACGTTGCCGGCGTGGGGATCCGCGTGAAAGAAACCCTCGAGCAACACCTGCCGGACCAGCGACTCAGCCCCGCGGGCCGCAATCGCCCGTCGGATCTCCGGTGTGGCCACGTTGGCGGAGACATACTCCCCTTCCACATAGTCCATCACGAGGACGCTTTCGCTGGAGTATTCGGGGTGGACGGCCGGGGCAAAGACCTGCCCCGGATTCTGGTTGGTCAGGTTGAAATACTGCTGGTTGCGGGCCTCGTTTCGAAAATCGAGTTCGGCGAGCATGCTCTGCCTTGCCTCGGCGACCACGGCCGGGAGATCAAAGGGCCGGAGCGTCTCCGACCGTTCGTGCAGCTGCTCGGCCAGCCAGAGGGCGAAATCCAGGTCGACCTCGATGGCGTCGCGAACATCGGGTTTGCGGACCTTGATCGCAATCTTCGCCCCATCGGAATGCAGGCGCGCCGTGTATACCTGGGCCAGGGAAGCCGACGCCAGTGGCGTCTCCTGAAAGTCGCTGAAGATTTCCGCCGGATCGCCCTGCAGGGCGGCCACGAGCACCGGCTTCATCGTCTCATACGGCAACGGCTGGACGTCACGCTGGAGCTTGCGGAGCTCGAGGATGAACGATTGTGGCAGCACATCCGGCCGCATGGAGAGGAACTGTCCCAGCTTCACGAAAGCAGGACCGAGTTCTTCGGCCGCCAACCGGCAGCGCTCCTGCGTTGTCAGGCTGGTGTCCGGATGCGGCAGTATCTTCTGCAGGAAGCCGCTGGGCAGTTCCACCTGGGCGAGCCAGTCCGCCAGACCATGCCGCGCCATCACGCCAAGAATGTCCTTGGCGCGTCCGGCGTGGGTC
>JBDKHE010000451.1:0-9428 GCA_039797805.1 Verrucomicrobiota bacterium | reverse complement strand
ATGGACGGACGCTTCTCGCGCGGGCCGATGCCGTCCTTCCAGTGATATTCGTCGGCAAAGCACCCGCCTGGCCAGCGCAGGACGGGGATGTGGAGGTTCTTCAGCGCTGCGACGACGTCGTTGCGGATGCCGCGCGTGTTGGGAATCGGTGAATCGGGACCGACCCAGAGGCCGCCGTAGATGCAGTGCCCGAGGTGCTCGGCAAAGTGGCCATAGATTTCCGGGCTGATGACAGGTCCGGGCGCGTTGGCGCGGAGGGTGAGGGTGGCGGTCTCGGCGGCCGGCAGGCAGGTAGCCAGCAGGGCCGACAATCCAAACAGGAGAAGGGACGGTTTCATGGGGTGGGGTAGTAGAATGCGCTTTTCCGTCGACGGCAAACGATGTCCTTCTTGACCGTAAGGTAAAACGGGGGCGCAGAGCCCGGTCGGGTTCAAGTCTCTGTCGCCAGCAGCTTCGTCAGAAATTCGGTGGACAGCTCCGCCGTGGGCTTGAAATCAGGCGAAGCCGCGTAGTGCAGCAGGCTTTCCAGCAACGCGCGGGCCTCGGGATGCTGCGGCGCCAAGGCCGGCAGATCGATGGCGCACACCAGCAACCGTCCGGGTCCGACCCTCGCCTCGAAGATCACGCCGAGGCGCTGCGCGCGCTCGGGATTGTCAATCACCTCCACGCAGGGAACTAGGTCGGCCGGGAAACCATCGAGCACCACCGGTTGGGCCGCGCGGGCCAGATGCAGCCATTGCCAGTTTGCATGACTCTCGGTGGGGAATCCCGCCAGGGCGGGATGATCGGCCGCAATCGCCAGACCCAGCGTGCCAGGCACGTTCTTGAACATCGACCAGCACCAGAAATCCGGCGTGAAGCCGCCACCGGGCGTGCCACGGAACCGCCGTTGCACGTCAGCGCACACCACCACCGTGCCGCCGGCCGCCAGCAACGCCTGCGGGTCGCCTTCGCCGCAGCGCAGCAGGCTGACGCCGGGCGGAGTCGCGCGCGGTGCGCTCGGATAGAGCCACAAGGGGTAAACCGTGGTCGCACCCGACGGCCCATGCTCCAGCGTCAGGTCGAGCCGGAGGGCGCGCGAGACCGCCGGCAAGGCCACGGTCAACCGTCTGAGCTTCCGGAGCCCCCCGTGAGCCACCGCCGCAACCTCCATGGTCCCGTGGGCCTGACCGAGCGACCAGCGGATTTCCCCCGCCGGAAGATCCTCGGCTCCATAGTGGGCCAGTTCAAGGTCGGCGCGGAAGGTTTCCCCAGCCGTCCAGGTGTGCCGGTCGAATCGCGCGAGCAGGACGTGCGGGCCGCAGCATTGGCGAAAACGGGCGGGCGTCACGGCTCCCTTCGTTTCGAGAAAAGCGTCGAGCAATCCGACCAACGCCGTGCCTTGGCCGGGGAAATCCTGCAGGCCCAGCAGCTCAAACCCGCCCATGCCGGGGGTCCGCAGCGCGGCCTCGATCTCCTCGCGGTAACAAAGCGCGGCCAGCGCCGCCGAGTCGGCGGCAAACCGGTCGGCGCGGTCCAGCAGGCCGGCGGTCCGGGCGCGTTCGCGGAAGCGTTCCAGGTTGTGCGCGACAAAGACGCCGGTGTAGCGCGCGATCTCCGGGTAGCGCGGATAACAGGAATATTGGCCGATCTCGTGACTGACGACGGGCACGGGCACGCCGGTGATGGCCGTCCGGTAGTCCGTGGTCGTGCCGCCGGGCCCGATCTGCAGATGGCCGTCGGCGCGGTCGGGGGTGGCGTGGCCGCCCCGGACATTGACGTAGCGTCCGGGTTCGCCGGCCGTCGGCAAGCGTGCGGTGATCCAGTAGTCATCGGCGGGTGCGAGCTTCGGGTGTTCGAGGTCGTTGTTCGCTCCCTGCGCGTGGAGCCGTGTCGGATCGAGGGCGCGGAACCAGTCCACCAGCCCGGCCCGCGCGGTGCGGTCGCCGCGGTGCTCGTTGCCCAGACTCAGCATCACGAAGGACGGATGATGCCCGTAGGTGCGGAGAATCGCTTCACCCTCGGGCGTGAGCGATTCCGCGATGGCCGGAGTCCATTCGCCCCAGAAAGGCAGCTCCGTCAGCACATAAACCCCCAGCTCGTCCGCGGCGGTAAACGCCGCATCGGGCGGGGTCCAGCTGTGGAAACGCACGTGGTTCAGCCCATGCTCGCGCAGCACCCGGAAATAATGCCGCCAGCCCTCCCGATCCATCGGCGGATGGCCGGTGTGCGGGAAAACGCCGCAGTTCACCTCGCCGCGCAGGAAGGTCACGCGGCCGTTGCAGGCAAACTGTGGGCCGGCGCGCCGGAACTCGCGGAGGCCGGTCGTCACCCGGCGCTCCTCGCGGCCGTACGGCGTGTCGAGCGTCACGGTCAGGTGGTGCCGGTGGGGATGAAACTCGTCCCAGAGTCCGGCCGTGGCTCCGAGCGGCAGGCGCAGCGTGACGCTGGCGCCGGCCGGCTGCTGGGCGCTTGCGCCGTTGTCCGCCGTGACCTTCAGCGTCCCTCGGAACGGCCGGTCATCCATCCGACCCAGCCGCACCGTCACAGTAAACGCGCGGGCTGCGACGTCCGGGACCACGCCGACATGTTTGATCCAGACGGAACCGGTCGCGCGCAGTACGATCGCGCCCAGCACGCCGTTCCAGTTGCCCTGGGTGTGTTCGGAGGTCTGATGATTGTCGCCCGGGGCGGGCCGCGGCCGGTTGTCGACGAGCAGCGTGAGCGTGTGTCGGCCCGGCGGGAGCGCGGCCAGCCGGTGTTCGTGCGGGGTGCAGAGCAGCGCACTCTCCCCGACGGGCCGCCCGTCGAGCCACACCCGGCACCATTTGGTGCGCTCAATAAACAAAGTCAGCGGACGGTCCTGCCAGCCGGCCGGAACCTCGAAGTCCCGTTGATACCACACCGCTCCCTCGATCCGCCGGACCGCGGTGAGCCGGTCGGCGCGCTGGTCGGCATTCAACGGTCCCAGCCCGGCCGTTTCCGTGGTGGCGGGCAGGGCAATGGTCTCCGTGAAAGCCGCCGCGGGCGGCGGCGTCTCCACCGGGTGGGTCCCGTCCAGGCAGGCCTGCCAGGGGCCGGCCAGGGAGAAGGTTGCGGGATGCGGGAAAAGGGACACGGAGGGAGTTTGCCGGGCGAACCCCAGTGCACCCACCGCGACCCGTGCGGACAATCCGAAAAGCCCCGGCTTTCTTCGCTGGCTCCGGTCGGGCATTCAGTTTGGTTTACACCTTCCACCCCTGTCTTCCTCCCTTTCCATGAGTTCCCCCGATCTGTCCCACGGTGATTTCACGCTGCCCGGCGAAGCCGGCCATGAGCAACTCACGCTCCGCCTCGCCAAGCAGTGGGGCGCCGACACCATCCGCGACTCCGATGGCACGCAGCTCTCGCCGGAGATTCTGTCGGCGGGCTACGCCATCTACTCGACGATCTGCCTGCCACGCTCCGTGCAACCCTGGGCCCGGGAGCACCACGACCAGCTCCAGCAGAACTTCCTCATGAGCTTCCCGGTCGTGGCCGACAAGGCGCGCACCACGATCACGCTCCTCGCCGGTTTCTTCACCGAGCAGTTTGCCGTCAACTTCAAGGACAGCCCCAAGCGCTGGTGGCAGGTCTTCGACCGCACGACGGGGAAGGAAGTCCCCAAAGCGAAATGGTCCGTCAACCCCCGCCAGGGCACCGTCACAATCACCGGCACCGTCCCCGGCCACCGCTACACCGTGAACTTCCTCTCCTTCCGTCTCTGGGAGGAGATCTCGATGTACAACCACCTCACGAACAACTGGGGCGACCGCGAGCACCTCGCCGCCGTCGACCCGATGCAGCCGGCCGTGCAGAAAGTGCTGCTGGCGTTTTTGGAGAAGTGGCTGCGCGAGCATCCGGATACGCGCGTCGTGCGTTTCACGTCGATGTTCTACAACTTCTCGTGGTTCTGGGGCGCGGACCGCACCACGCTGCGCGATGTCTATTCCGACTGGGCCGACTACGCCATGACCGTCAGCCCGCGCGCGCTGAAGCTCTTCGAGAAAAAGCACGGCTACCGGCTCACGTCCGAGGACTTCGTCAACGGCGGGCTCTACAACTCCACGCACAACGCCCCGTCGCGCCGTTACCGCGACTACATGGCGTTCATGCACGACTTCGTCATCGCCTTCGGCCGACAGTGCATCGACCTGGTGCACCGCCACCAGAAGCTCGCCTACGTCTTCTACGACGACCACTGGGTCGGCGTGGAGCCGAGCAGCCCGCGCTTTAAGGAGTTCGGCTTCGACGGGCTCATCAAGTGCGTGTTCAACGCCTTCGAGGTCCGCCTCTGCGCGCACTCGACCGGCGCGAAAACGCGCGAGCTCCGCCTGCACCCGTACCTGTTCCCGACCGGACTCAAGGGCGAGCCGACCTTCAAGACCGGCGGCAACCCGACGCTCGACGCCAAGAATTTCTGGATCGACGCGCGTCGCGGCCTCGTGCGCGCGCCCATCGACCGCATCGGCCTCGGCGGCTACCTGTCGCTCGTGGAGCCGTTCCCTGATTTCCAGGATTACATCGCGGGACTCGCGAAGGAGTTCCGTCTGCTCAAATCCTTTCACGCCGGCGACCAGCCGTGGTGCGCACCGTTCAAGGTCGCCGTGCTCACGGCGTGGGGCGATTTGCGCGCCTGGACCTGTTCCGGGCACTTCACGCCGGGCGTGCCGCTCTATGATGTGCTCGAGTCGCTGGCGGGACTGCCGCTCGACGTGCAGTTCATCAGCTTCGACGATCTCGTGGCCAAGGGCGTGCCGAAAGGCGTGAAAACCATCATCAACTGCGGCCGCGCCGGCTCAGCGTGGAGCGGCGGACACTATTGGAGCGACCCGCGCGTCGAGGCCATCCTCACGGGCTTCGTGCAAAAGGGTGGGGGCCTCGTCGGCATCGGCGAACCCAGTGCGCTGCCGCAACCCGGCCAGCACTTCCGCCTCGCCCGCGTGTTCGGACTCGACCGCGACACCGGCGACCGCGTGGCCAACGGCAAATACAAGTTCACGCCGGCCGCGGCCCCGCACTTCATCACGGCCGACGTCACCGCGCCGCTCGACCTCGGCAAGGAGACCGACGGCATCTTCGTCTTCGATGGCACCACGCAGGTGCTCGCCGAGCGCGAAGGCTCGCCGCGCCTCGCCACCCACGCCTGCGGCCGCGGCCGGAGCGTCTACCTGAGCGGTTTCAAGTTTACCTTCGAAAACACCCGGCTGTTGCATCGCGCCCTCTTCTGGGCCGCGTCGCAGGACGCCGCGTGGGGCGCCTGGCAGGCGGCCAACGTGAAGACCGAGGCGACGTACTTCGCCAAGGCCGGGAAGCTCGTCGTTATCAACAACGCCGGCACCGACGAGTCCACCACCGTCACGCTCGCCGACGGCCGGAAGACGAAATCCGTGCAGGTCCCCGCGCACGGCATCCAGATCCTGGACGTCTGACGATCGGCCAGGTGGGCCCGCGTCCCGGCGGGCCCTCGCTCGGGCTCAACGCACCGCCGGTGCGGGCGGCAGCTCGAAGCGCCTGATTTCGCCGACGATGAAGACGAAGCTGACCACGGCGAGCAGCGCGTGGGCGCCGACGTAGACCAGGGCGCCGTTGAACGAACCGGTCTGGCTGAGGATGTAGCCGATCACGATCGGGGTGACGATGCCCGCGATGTTGCCAAAGGTGTTGAACAGGCCGCCGGCCAGGCCCGTCGCCTCGCGCGGGGCCACGTCGGCCATCACCGCCCAGCCGAGCGCGCCGACGCCCTTGCCGAAAAACGCGAGACTCATGCAGAAGATCACCGCCCACTGGGTGTCCACGTAGTTGCAGGCCACGATGGTGGTGGAGAGGAGCAGCCCCGCGACGATCGGGATCTTGCGGGCGGTGCTGAGCGGCACCCCCTGGCGGAGCAGGCGGTCCGAGACCCAGCCACCGAGGAGGCCGCCGATGAAGCCGCACAAGGCGGGCAGGGTGGCAACGAAGCCGACCTTGAGGATCGTCATGCCCTTGTCCTTCACGAGGTAGATGGGAAACCAGGTCAGAAAGAACCAGGTGAGCACGTTGATGCAGTATTGGCCGAGAAAGATGCCGAGCAGCATCCGGTTCTTCAGCAGCTCCCACAACAGGCCCGGACGCGCGGGCGCGGCGGCCCGTCCCGGCTGGTCAAGATCCACGAGTCCGCCGCCGCGCCGGATATGGTCGATCTCCGCCGCGTTGGCGCGCGGGTGTTCGCGGGGGTTGTGGATGAGACGGTTCCAGAACAGGCCGAAGACGATGCCGGCCGCGCCCATGACCCAGAACACCGCCTGCCAGCCGAAGTGGTGGGCGATGGTGCCCATGATGGGGTAGAAGAGCACGGTCGAGAAATACTGCGCGGAGTTGAAGATGGCGGAGGCCAGGCCGCGCTCGGCCGCCGGGAACCACGCGGCGACGAGCCGGCTGTTGGCGGGGAACGACGGGGCCTCGGCCGCGCCGAGCATGTAACGCAACCCGAAGAGACTGCCGATGGCCACCCGCGCCGAGCCGAGGACGCCGACGAATCCCTGCGCCAGCGTGAAGAGCGACCAGCTGAGGATGCTCCAGCGGTAAACCCGCTTCGATCCCAGCCGGTCGAGTAGCCAGCCGCCGGGAATCTGCAGGGCGACATAGGTCAGCGAGAAGGCCGAGAGGAGGTAGCCCAGGACCACCGGATCCAGTTGAAATTCCCGCGAAAGATCGGTGCCGACAATGGAGAGCGTCGCCCGGTCCGCGTAGTTCAGCGTCGTGACCAGAAAGAGCACGAAGATGATGCCATGACGCGCCCGCGTGGGACGCGTCTCGGTCGGCGTGGGGGCGGGGATCATGCGAGGGGTGCGCTAATCGGGTGACTACTGCGGGCCGAGGGGCTTCATCAGCGCGGCCAGCTTTGCCGTTTCCTCCGCGGCAAGGTCGGTGAGCGGCGGCCGCACGGGTCCGGCGTCATGGCCGGCGAGGCGGGCGCCGGCCTTGATGATGCTGACCGCGTAGCCGGGCTTGCGGTTGCGGATCTCAAGGTAGGGCAGAAAAAAGGTGTCGAGCAGGTGGTTGATCGTCGGCTGGTCGTCCGCCGCGACCGCGCGATAAAAGTCCATCGCGGTCTTCGGGATGAAATTGAACACGGCCGACGAGTAGACGGGCACGCCCATGGCGCGGTAGGCGGCCGCATAGACCTCCGCCGTGGGCAGGCCGCCGAGATAGGAGAGGCGGTCGCCGAGCCGGCGCCGGATCGAGACCATCAGCTCGATGTCCCCGATGCCGTCCTTGAAACCGATGAGGTTGGGACAACGGTCTGCCAGCTGCGCGAGCGCGGCCGGTTGCAGGCGGCAGGCGCCGCGGTTGTACACGATCACGCCCAGCCGCACGGCGCGGCACACCGCCTCGACGTGGGCGACGAGTCCCTCCTGGCCGGCCTCGGTGAGGTAGTGGGGCAGCAGGAGCACGCCCTGCGCACCGAGGCGCTCCGCTTCCTGCGCAAAGGCGATGGCCGTGCGGGTCGGGCCGCCGGCGCCGGCGATGATCGGCACGCGTCCCTGACAGGTTTTCACCGCCGTGCCGACGACCGCCGTGTAATCCTGCGGGGTCAGCGAGAAAAATTCTCCCGTGCCGCCCGCGGCGAACAACACGGTCGCACCATAGGGCATGAGCCACTCGAGGCGGCGCGCGTAGGTGTCCGGACGAAAGTCGCCCGCCGCGTCGAAATCGGTGATGGGGAAGGAAAGCAGCCCGGAGGAGACCGTGCGCTTGAGGTCGGTTGGTTGCATGGGTGGGGTGGGGCCGGGCGGGGGATCGGACGGAGATTTGCCCGTGGCCGACGTTTTTAAATGACGAGGGTGCAATTACGAGTAGTTTGTCGGGCATGTCCGCACCCCTTCCCCTCAGCAGCGTCGGTCGACTGCCGGCGCCGGATGATAATGTCGCCATTGCCATCCGCCGGCTCGAGGCCGGGACGCAGATCGAGATCGGCGGGAAGGTGCGCACCACCACCCACTGCATTCTGGAGGGACACCGTTTCGCCGTGCGCCCGATCGCGCCGGGTGCGGCGCTGTTGTCGTGGAGCCTCCCGTTCGGCCACGCCCTCGCGCCGATCGCCCCCGGCGATTATGTGTGCAACCGGGCGATGATCGAGGCGCTCGCGGTGCGCCGTCTCGGCGTGCCGTTGCCGGAGGAACCCAACTTTGCGGATCACCTCGTCCCCTACGTGCTCGACGAAGCGGCGATCCGCGCCGCCCCGCCCGTCGAGCCGGCGCCGGATCCGCGGACCTTTGAGGGCTACCGGCGGCCGGGCCGGCGCGGCACCGGCACGCGCAACACGATCGTCATCCTCGGCACCACCTCCCGCACGGCGGCGTTTGCGCGGCAGCTCACGGCGCGCCTGCAGCCGCTCGCCCGCGTGCATCCCTCGCTCGACGGGATCGTGGCCGTGGCCCACACCGAGGGCGGCGGGCCGGGCGAGCCCAACAACACCGCCGAGGTGCTGCGGGCGCTGGCGGGCTTCATGGTGCATCCCAATGTCGGGGCCGTGCTCGCCGTCGATTTCGGCACCGAGCCGATCACCAACCGGCGGCTGCGCGCCTACATGGAGGAGCACGGTTACCCGCTCGCGAGCGTGCCGCACGAGTTTCTCAGCCTCGGGGCGGGGCTGGCCGCCGGTCTCGCCACGGGCGAGGCGATCGTGCGGCGCTGGCTGCCCGAGTTGGCCGCGCAGCAACGCTCGCCCGAGCCGCTGTCCGGCCTGCGCATCGCGTTGCAGTGCGGGGGCTCGGACGCCTTTTCCGGCGTGTCGGGCAACCCGCTGGCCGGCGCGATCGTGCACGAACTCGTGCGGCATGGCGGCACCGGCGTGCTCTGCGAGACCGACGAACTTTCCGGTGCCGAGTCCTATGTCATGCGCAACATCCGCGACCTGGCCACCGCGCGGGCGGTGCTGGGTCACATCGCCGCCTTCCGCGAGCGGCTGGCCTGGCACGGCGTCACACCGGAAGGCAATCCCTCCGGCGGCAACCGGTTTCGCGGGCTCTACAACATCACGCTCAAGTCGCTCGGGGCCGTCCACAAGAAGGACCCGCGCACGCGCATCGACCACGTGATCGACTACGCCGAGCCGCTCGGGGCGCCGGGATTCTATTTCATGAACAGTCCCGGCAACGACCTGGAGGGCATCGCCGGCCAGGTCGCCGCCGGGTGCAATCTCTTCCTCTTTGCCACGGGCAACGGCTCGATCACCAACTTCCCCTTCGTGCCCACGCTCAAGATCACGACCACCACGCGCCGCCATGAGCTGCTGGTGCACGAGATGGACATCAACGCCGGGCGTTACCTCGACGGTGAACCGATGCCGGCGCTGGCGGCCGAGGCCTTCGACCTGGCCGTGGCCACCGCCTCGGGCCGGAAGACCAAGGGCGAACACGCCGGCCACACCCAGGCCCAGCTCTGGC
>JBDKHE010000450.1:0-4617 GCA_039797805.1 Verrucomicrobiota bacterium | reverse complement strand
AACACCGGGTTTGGACTAATATTCAGACTGTCTTCATCATCGTTCGAAATTTTGTTTTACATCCCCCCACCGCACACTCTTTGTTCTGGCGCATATTTTTCCCGCACACCCTCTGCTAGCCTGAATTCTTCGCTCAACCGAAAGGATAGACAACCGATCCTTCCGCTCCCGCGAATTCCAGTCTGACAAACCATGTCCAAGATATTTCCGAAATCCGCCAACGCTCTGCCCCTGCAGATCCTGATTTTTCTGGGCGTCCTTGGCGGCGTCGCGGCCGCTGGCATCACCTACTACGCCACGCCGGCTTACCTGCGTGTCGGGTACGCGCCGGTGCAGCCCGTTCCCTTTGACCACAGCCTGCATGCCGGCCAGCTCGGCATGGATTGCCGCTACTGCCACACCTCCGTGGAAAAGTCCGCCACGTCGAGCGTGCCCGCCGCGCAGACCTGCATGAACTGCCACAGTGCGATCAAGACCCAGAGCCCGCTGCTCGAGGTCGTGCGCCAGAGCTACCAGACCGGCGAGGCCGTTCCCTGGGTGAAGATCCACAACAATCCCGACTACGTTTACTTCAACCACTCCGTCCACGTGAACCGCGGTGTCAGCTGCGTGGAGTGCCACGGCAAGGTCAACGAGATGAAGGTCGTCCAGCAGGCCCAGCCGCACAGCATGAGCTGGTGCCTCGACTGTCACCGCAATCCCGCCGCGCGCATCCGCGACCCGCAGGATGTCTACAATCTCGACTCACTGACCCTGGCTGCCCAGGGACGTTTGGACGAAGCCAAGAAATTCGTTGAACATGCCAAGATCATGCCGCCTACCAGCTGCTCCGGTTGCCATCGCTGATGAAACGCAAATTTGACCATTCCCCTGCCGTGAGCCTGTCGAACGGCGCCCCCACCGGTCCCAAATACTGGCGCAGCCTCGACGAACTCGCCGACACCCCCGGCTTCCGCGAGCACCTCGCCCGTGAATTCCCGGAAGGCGCCTCCACCATGGAAGGTGTCGATCGCCGGCAGTTCATGCGCCTGATGGCGGCCTCCTTCGCCCTCGGTGGTCTGGGCCTCGCGGGTTGCCGCCGCCCCGAGAAACACATTCTGCCCTACGGCAAGTCCGTGGAGTACACCGTGCCGGGTCTGCCGCTCTATTTCGCCACGGCGATGCCGCTGCGCAAGACGGCCATCCCGCTCCTCGCCGAGACCCATCAGGGTCGGCCGACCAAGGTGGAAGGCAATCCCACCTACGAGCCGCACGGCGGCGCCAGTTCGTTGCTGGCTCAGGCCTCCGTCCTCGATCTCTACGATCCCGAGCGCGCCACGAGCCACACCCAGGGTGCCAAGACCCTCAATGTTGCCGACGTCAACGACCTCCTCGCCCGCATCCGCAAGACCTATGCCGGCAATGGTGAAGGCCTGGCGTTTTTGGCCGACGAATCCGGCTCGCCGACCCGCGCCCGTCTCGTGGCCAAGCTGAAGAAGGAATTCCCGCGCGCCATCTGGTCCGAGTTCGAGCCCGTGCAGGACGAACCGCCGGTCGCCGCCGCGCAGGCCGCCTTTGGCAAGAACGTCAAGCCGGTCTACCGTTTCGCCAAGGCCCGCCGCATCGTCAGCATCGATGCCGATTTCTTCCACGCTGAGGCCGGTTCGCTCTACTACGCCCGCGATTTCGCCAAGGGCCGCCGCGTCAGCAAGCCCGATGATGACATGAACCGCCTCTACGTGGCGGAGAGCGGTTTCTCCCTCACCGGCAGCATGGCCGATCATCGCCTCCGTCTCGCCAGCAGCCACATGCTGGCCTTCGCCGCCGCGCTCGCCGGCAAGGTGCTCGAGACCTCTGTTTTTGAACCTCTGACCAAGGGCCTCGATCTCAATCCCCAGTGGATCGAGAAGTGCGCCGAGGATCTGTTGGAAAACGCCGGCAAGTCGCTTGTCGTCGCCGGTGCCCATCAGCCCGTGCAGGTTCATGTGCTCGCCTACGCGATCAACGCCAAGCTGGGCAATCTCGGCAAGACGATCGATCTCGTCGCGGTGGAGCCTTCCTCCGCCTCGACGATCTCGGCCCTCGCCACCGCCATCAAGGGCGGTTCGGTCAAGACCCTCATCGTTCTCAACGGCAATCCTGTCTACAACGCGCCGGCCGATCTGGGCTTCGCCACCCTGCTGAAGTCAGTGCCCGAGGTCATCCGTTACGGCTACTACCAGGATGAGACCTCCGCGCTGGCCGGCACGCACCTCGCGGCCACCCACTATCTGGAGTCCTGGGGCGATGCCCGCACGGTGGACGGCACGATCCTGCCGATCCAGCCGATGATCATGCCGCTGTTCAACGGCCTGAGCGAAGTCGAGCTGCTGGCCCGTCTGGTCGGCGAAGCCAAGCCCGACGCCTACGAGCAGGTCTACCTGACCCGCGGCGGCGACAAGAAGGCCTTCGAGAAATTCCTGCACGACGGTCTGGTCGAGGGTTCGGCCTATCCGACCGTCAATGTGGCGTTTGATCCGCAGCGTTCCGCCTCGGTCTTCGCCAAAGCCCCGTCCTTTGCGGCGTTGTCCAAGGACAACCTCGAGGTTCGTTTCGCCACCGACCACAAGATGGATGATGGTCGCTTCGCCAACAATGGCTGGCTCCAGGAGTGCCCGGACCCGATGACCAAGATCGCCTGGGACAACGCGATCCTCGTCAGCCCCCGTCTCGGCAAGGAACTCGGCATCGTCCCCGGCGGCAGCCTGCTGCAGGTGGCGCGCAAGGAAGAGGCCGAATTCCAGCAGGGCAAGGAGAACGCCTTCATCGGTGAAGTCACCCTCAACGGTCGCACCGTCCGCGGTCCGCTGCACATCCAGCCCGGTCTTTCGAACTACACGATCGTGCTCCCGCTCGGCTACGGCCGCGCCAAGACCGGTCATGTGGGCACCGGCGCGGGCTTTGACGCCTACGCCATCCGCACCAGCGACGGCCTCGGCTTCGCCACCGGTGCCTCGATCAAGGTCAGCACCGAGCGCCAGCTCCTCGCCAACACCCAGGAGCACTGGTCCATGGAAGGCCGCGACATCGTGCGCGAAGCCAACCTGGACGAGTTCAAGGAAAACCCGGCGTTCGTCACCGCCATCGGCATGGAAGGGCACTCCCCGGCCATCTACGGTGACTACACTCCCGAGCAGTTCGCGAAACTTCCGGAGGAGGAGAGGGCCAAGCTCATCACGGCCCGCGCCGCCGGCACCCCGCGCGGCAACTCGCTTTATGAGACGCCGAACCTCGACGGTCTCCACCAATGGGGCATGTCGATCGATCTCAACACCTGCATCGGCTGCAACGCCTGCATCGTGGCCTGCCAGGCGGAGAACAACATTCCGATCGTGGGTCGCGACCAGGTCAGGCGCGGCCGCGAGATGCAATGGATCCGTCTCGACCGCTACTATTCCGACGGCCACGCCGATGCGGAAGCCTTCGGCGCCGAGGGCAACAAGCAGATCCCCGGTGATTCCGACGATCCGTCGGTCTCCCCCCAGGCTTCCCTGCAGCCGATGACCTGCCAGCACTGCGAGCTCGCCCCGTGCGAGACGGTGTGTCCGGTCAACGCCACCGTGCACGATGATGAAGGCCTGAACATCATGGCCTACAACCGCTGCATCGGTACCCGCTATTGCGCGAACAACTGTCCCTACAAGGTTCGTCGCTTCAATTTCTTCGACTTCAACAAGCGTGCGACGGACGCCCTCTACATGGGTCCGCTCGGCCACCAGAAGGAAATGCCCGAACTGGTGAAGATGGTGAAGAATCCCGACGTCACCGTGCGCATGCGCGGCGTGATGGAGAAGTGCACCTATTGCGTGCAGCGCATCCAGCAGGCCAAGATCGCGCAGAAACGGAAGGCCGGCGCCAGTGGCGACGTGCTCATTCCCGACGGCACGATCAAGACCGCCTGCCAGCAGGTGTGTCCGGTCGATTCCATCGTCTTCGGCAACATCAAGGACGAGACCAGCCAGGTTTCGCGCCTCAAGGCCCAGCAGCACGACTACGCCGTCCTCGGCTATCTCAACATTCGCCCCCGCACCACTTATCTGGGGAAGCTCCGCAACCCGAACCCGCACATGCCCGACTACGCCAAGCTTCCGCTGAGCCGCGTGGAGTACAATCAGAAGAACGGCCACGCCGATCACGGTGCCGCCCACGGTAATGACGAACATGCCGCGAAGCAGGGAGGACACGAATAATGGGCGCGCACGCATCCGATCATCCGACTCCGGCGATCCTCGCCGAGGTTAAACCGGTGGTGATTCCCCGCCGCGAGCTGGTGGAGAACCATCGCGACTTCAAGTGGATCACCGACAAGATCTGCGGCATTGTTGAAGGGACCACACCTGTCTGGTGGTGGTGGTGCTTCGGCCTCGCGGCCATCATCGCCTCCTTCACCATCGCGGGCCTCGTGTACCTCGTGTCCACGGGTGTCGGCGTCTGGGGTCACGCCAACCCGGTCAACTGGGCTTGGGACATCGTGAACTTCGTGTTCTGGATCGGTATCGGCCACGCCGGTACCTTGATCTCGGCCATTCTCTGCCTGCTGCGCCAGAAATGGCGCACTTCCATCAACCGGGCCGCCGAGGCCATGACGATCTTTGCGGT
>JBDKHE010000449.1:0-2867 GCA_039797805.1 Verrucomicrobiota bacterium | reverse complement strand
AGTCTCGGGGGCATCGGCGCCGGCTTTCAGGAAGTATTCACCGTTGCCGGCGAAGCGGAGGTAGCGTCCGCCGACGTAGGTCAACCGGCCCTTGCCGCGAAAGTCGCGGCCTGTCTTGTCGGTGGCGGTGACGGTAAAGCTTCCGGTCCGCCCGTCGAACGGCGCCAACTTCTCGCCGGCTTCGCCGATGGCGACGTTTTTCCCGTGGCGGAAGGAAACGCTGTAGGTCCATTGGCCGGTTTTGTCCGGGGAGAGGTGCGCGCGCCAGACGGTGCCCGCCGTGGCCGAGGTGTTGGCGGCTTGGCCATCCGCTGCGAAATAGCCGGGGACGGTGTAGGTCGGTTGGCCGGATTCGTGCCGGAAGGTGACATCGAAACGATAGTCGGTGAAGGGATTCGGGGTGTTGTCGGTTTCCTTGGCGGCAGGCCCGGCCAGGTCGAGAGTGACCTTGTGCCATTGCTTGAGATCGCCGGTGATTTTCACGCCGCCGTTGCCATCAGGCTGGCGGACGGCGAGCGGGTGGGTCGGGGCTCGGGCCGCCGGCGCGGCGTCGGTTGCTGACAATGGTGCGGCGGCGGCTTGGAGCCAGGCAAACGGGAGCAGACAAAGTAGGAAGCGACAGAGGGCAGGTTTCATGATGGGAAGGAAGGGGTGGGCTGTTGGACGGGGCAGGTGAGTGCAGGGTCGGTGGTCATTCCGCCGTCGCCGGGGCTCCTCGAGACCAGCAAAGCGCTTTTCGCGGGCGAGTCTACAGAAAGGCGTGCAGGGTCAGGTTTGCCGGAAGCAGCGTAGAGCGAACGTCGGCTGGTCGTTGTCCCGTTGGGCAGGGCGCCTTCGCTCCGCGGCGGAAAGGCGCTGGCGTCAAGCAATCCGCCCGCGCCGCCAACCCCGACCGGTCAGGGACCGATCCGGCGTTTGAGTCCAGGCCCTGATAGTGGAATGAATGCGACACACTTTCGGCGAAATACTGGGAGCTTTTTGGCCGGAACCCGCTATCGTGACGGTTCGTTCAATAATGGCTTACCGACTACCCCCCATTCTGATTGTGCTGCTGGGCCTGCTCTCGGCCCGCGCCGCGGTGTCCGACCCGTTGGCTGACGGCTTCGCTCATCCCCCGGCGGTCGCCCGGCCGCGGACGTTCTGGCATTGGATGAACGGCAATGTGACGCGGGACGGGATTACGCGCGATCTGGAGGCCATGCACCGGATCGGCCTCGGTGGGGTCATGATCTTTGACGGCGGCACCTATCTGCCGGCCGGGCCGGCGGAGTACCTGACGCCGGCCTGGCGCGCGCTGATGACGCATGCGATCCAGGAGGGCAACCGGCTCGGACTCGATGTCGGCATGCACAACGCGCCCGGCTGGTCGAGCAGCGGCGGTCCCTGGATCAAGCCTGAGCTGGCGATGCAACAACTTGTCTGGACGGAGACCACCGTGCAGGGCGGGGCGCCCGTCACGGTGGTGCTGCCGCAGCCGCAGACCAATGAGGGCTATTACCGGGATGCGATGGTGATCGCGTTTCCGGCTTTGGCCGCGGAGCAGACGCGTTACGAGGACGCACTGGCGCGGATCACGACTGGCACGGGGCGCGCGGTGCCGGTCGCCGCTTTGAGTGACGGCCAGCTGGCCACGAGCGTGACGGTGAGTCCGCAGGATTTTCTGCTGATCGAATTCAAGGAGTCGGTGGAACTCGCCGCGCTCACCGTCCAGCCGACGGCGAACGGACGTTTTCCCACGCTGCAGGTCGAGGTCTCAGCCGATGGAAAGTCCTTCACCAAGGTAGCGACGGTGAGCAACCCCGGACGCCACGGCATCATCGCGCCGGCGGTGCGCAGTTTTGCCCCGGTGATGGCGCGCTATGTCCGGTTGCTGCCTTCCCGGGAAGGGGAGATCGCGGAAGTTGTCCTGCATCGCACGCCCCGCATCGCGGACTGGGTGGCAAAGGCGAATTTTGACTATCGCGTGAGCGGCCAGCTCACCCTGCCGGAACCGGTGCCGACCGCGGCCGCCATCGATCCGGCGACGGTGGTTGATCTTTCCAGTCACCTGCAGGGAGACCGACTCACGTGGCAAGCGCCTCCCGGGGCCTGGACGGTTTTCCGTGTCGGGCACACGGCGACCGGCAAGGAAAACGTCGCGGCCTCGGCCGCCGGACGTGGTCTGGAGTGTGACAAGTTCAACCCCGCCGCGGCGGAGCTCCATTTCAGCCACGTGGTCGCGCGCGTGCTCGCGGATGCGGCCGCGGTCGGGACGAAGGGTTTGGACACGCTGACGATCGACAGCTACGAGGCCGGCATGCAGAACTGGACGGCGGCGATGCCGGAGGAATTCCGGAAGCGGACCGGCTACGATCTGCGCAGCTATGTGCCGGCCCTTTTCGGCCGGGTGGTCGGCGATGCGGCGCGCTCCGAGCGGTTTCTCTACGATTTTCGCCGGGTGCAGGCCGACCTGATGGCGGAGAATTATTACGGACGCATGAAGGCGCTGGCCCATGCGCGCGGCCTGAAATTCTACATCGAGGGTTATGGGGCGGGCAATTTCAACGAGCTCACGGTGAGCGGACTGCCAGACGTG
This sequence comes from Verrucomicrobiota bacterium, assembly GCA_039797805.1. GTDB lineage: Bacteria > Verrucomicrobiota > Verrucomicrobiia > Opitutales > Opitutaceae > Lacunisphaera. The sequence goes on along the minus strand of JBDKHE010000449.1, from coordinate 292 downwards.
CCCATGACAGAATTCTGGACGCGCACGCCGTGGACGCCGAACCGCTCGGTGAAGATGGTAACGTCGGCCGCGCACATCTACGGCAAGCCGGTGGTCGCCGCCGAATCGTTCACCGGCGAGGCACAGACCTCCCGCTGGCTGGATTATCCCTATTCGCTGAAGGCGCTCGGCGATGAGATGTTCGCCCACGGAATGAACCAGATGGTGTTTCATCGCTATGCTCACCAGCCGCATCCCGACGCCGTGCCCGGCATGGCCATGGGGCCCTATGGTTTCAACTTCGAGCGGACGA
>JBDKHE010000448.1:0-3121 GCA_039797805.1 Verrucomicrobiota bacterium | reverse complement strand
ATGGGCTCGGAACGTTGGGCGACCAGGGGTGCGTCGGGGGAGGGCACCTCGCGGGCGGGCAGCCAGGGCAGGCCGGCTGGCAGGGGATGCGGATTCGCGACGGAGGTCCCGGTCGGGGCGGATGCGGGACGATCGCTCTCGGCCGCGCGGTCCCAGCCGGGAATCTGGCGCCGGGCGTCGTAGGATTCGCCCATCATGAAGTCGGAGCTGAGGATCGGGCCGGTGTTGCAGGTCCAACGGCCATCGGTACCGACGGTCATCCGGGTGCCGTCCGCCAGATCGATCTCCAACTGGACAAGGAGACTGTTTTCCAGGGAACCGTAGCGCCCCCGTTGCTCCTGCCAGCCAACATAGCCGGACCACCAGCCGTCGCCCAAAGTGGCGGCGAGGCAATTGGGGCCCGGTGCCAGCAGAGCGGAGACATCATAGGTGCGGTAGTGGATGCGCTTGAAATAGTCGGTCCACTCCGGAGCGAAGAGATCCTGGCCGACGCGACGACCATTGGCGCGCAGTTCCAGGAGGCCACGGGCGCTGGTGTAGAGGGTCGCCCGGGTGATGGGTCCGGACACATTGAACTCGCGACGGAAGAGCGCGGGGGTACCGGGATCGAGGAGGGTTGGCACGACCGCCGAGGGATCCCGGGTCAAAATCGCCGGATCGGCGGCAATCCAGCGGGAGGACCAATCGGCCTTGGCCAGCAAACCGACGCTCCAGCGGGCAGGGCGGGAGCGCACGCTGGCCCCGGTTTCATCCCAGATCTCAACCTCCCAGTGGCAGACCTGGCGGGAAGCCAGAGGGCGGCCGGCATAAACCCGGTGGGTGCTGTGGGCTTCCTCGACGCGTCCGCTGTCCCAGAGGTCGACCTTGTCCGCGAGCAGGTCGGCGGCCGAGCTCGCGACGCGCACGCGCCAGGCCGTCTGGCGCGCACCCCGGCGGTCGCTCTCCAACTGCCAACTCAGGCGCGGCTGGGTCTCGTCGATGCCTGCGGGATCGACGAGGTATTCACAACGCAGGTTGGTGAGGGCGACCGAGGGCATGGTCAGCGTCAGGCGCGTTCCGCCTCGATCTGTTCGAGTGATTTGCCCGAGGTGTCAGGCATGAAGAAGTAGCCGACGAAACCGCTGATCGCGAGGAAGAGGGTGAGCAGGCCGGCCACGGGCTTGATGCCGGTGTGCGCCAGCATCGGGACGAAGAAGCTCCAGATGCCGAGGATGGTGCGGGCGACGCCGAAGGTGAAGCCCTGGGCCGTGCCGCGCAGCATGGTCGGGAAGAGTTCCTGGCTGAAGACCTTGTAGAAGGCCTCGCCGGAGAGGGCCGCGCTGACCGCGAAGAGGACGATGTTCAGGATGACGGTCGTGATGGTGAACGGCAGGAACAGGAAGATGCCGTAGGAGATGACCTGCATCACGGCGCCCGTGCCCCAGATGAGCTTGCGGGTGCGGAAGTCGCGGTCGGAGTATTTCATGAACACGGTGACCGTGACGATCATGACGATGACGAAGCTGGCGCTGGAGAGGCCGACGCTCATGGCCTGGCTGCCCGCGTTGAGGGTGTTGATGATATAGGGGTTGAAGATGCCCGCGGTGCCGGCGGCCAGATTCCAGAAGAGGTAGATGGTCGCGGTCCAGACGATGGCGCGGAGATTGGAACCGCTGAAGAGCGCCTTCAGATTGTGTCCGACGCCCTTGGCGGCCTTCGAGGCTTCCTTCCAGCGGGCGGATTCGGCCAGGCCGCGACGCAGGGCCCACGTGATGACGGCCACGACGAAGAGGTGCAGGAAGACAATGCGGATGCCAAGGAGGCCCCACGGCGCGAGGGCGAGGGCCATCCACAGGACGACGACCGGACCGAGGCACCAGGCAACCTGGGTGAAGCCGAGGAGCTTGCCGCGGGCCTTGGCCGGGGCGAGTTCGCCGACCAGCGCCAGCGAGGTGGGCACGTCGGCACCCACGGCCACGCCGACGATGAAGGTGCCGACGAAGAGCATCGTGCTGTTGACGGCGAGCGCCACCAGCAGAATGCCGAAGGCGTAGACCATGAGGTCGTACTGGTAGATGCGCTTGCGGCCGAGCTTGTCGCCGAGCCAGCCGCCGAGGAAGGCGCCGAGCGCGCAGCCGAGGGCGTTGGGGCCGATGGCGGCGAGCATGCCGAGAGCACCGTCGCTCAGGTTGAATTCCTTCTGCAGGATGGCGAGTCCGGCGCCGAGGGCGACGATGGAACCGGCATCAAGGTAGGAGGCCATGCCGGCGAGGGCGGACCATTTCCATTGCTGGCGGGTGATGACGTCGGGATTGATTTCCTCGGCGGGGGATGGGGTGGGAGATGATGACATAGTGGGTGGGGGAATCGGACTATCTAGAATCCGTAATATTCGGGAAAGGCGAGCGCAGGCTGGGGGGGTGAAACCGTCGGGTTGGCGGGGGCGGGAAGGCGGGCGGCGGATCAGCGGGCGGGCAGCCAGACGCTCATGTCGGTGTCGCCCCGGTTGCCCCAGGCGTAATACGGAACGAACTTCAGCATGATCTCGCGCGGGGCGGCGGTGCCGACCTCGCGATAGAGCTGCGAGGAGGTCCACGCGGGACTGGTGAGGGCGAGGGCGGGCGCCGTGAGGGTGAGCACCTCCGTCTGGCCGATCTTCTCGCGGCGGGGGACAAAGGCGCCGGGGGTGCGGCCCAGGGCGACCGCGACGTCCTTGAGGCTCACGCCCTCCGGGAGGTCGTTTGACTCGACGCAATACACCAGCGGGCCGTACTTCACCGCGACCTGGTTGACGGTCTCCTCGACCAGGGGGTTGGCCTCCACGAGGGCGGGCTTGAACGCCAGATCCAGCAACACCGTGTCGCCCGGCTGCCAGACGCGCTTCACCTCGGCGTAGGTGCCGGGCTGGAGCGCGAGGGCGACGGGTTCGCCGTTGACGCGAAGGGTGGCCGCGCCCGCATGCAACCAACCCGGGATGCGCAGCCGGAAGGTGACGGCACTGGCGGGGGCCTCGTCGATGATGAGCTTCACCGCGCCGGCCCAGGGGTAATCGGTTTCCTGGCGGAGCCGGATCGTGGCGCCGTTGTTCCATCGGGTGTCGAGCGAGCTGGCGGCGAACAGGTTGACCCAGACGGTGTCCGGC
>JBDKHE010000447.1:0-6859 GCA_039797805.1 Verrucomicrobiota bacterium | reverse complement strand
TTCCGGCCGGGCCGGATTGATTCTGCGCCTGAGGCCTCCCAGGCAGGCCGAGGGAATCCCGGTGGATTGCTTCGATCCGTTCTGCCCCTCACACTGACTGAACTGACGGCATGAAACATTGTATCTACCCCGGTACCTTCGACCCGATCACCAACGGCCATCTGGACGTGCTGGCCCGCGCCGCCAGGCTTTTCGACAGCGTGACGGTGGCGGTGGCCCTGCGCTCAACGAAGAGCCCCCATTTCTCCGTCGATCGACGCGTCCAGTTCATCCGTGAAAACATCGGCGAGATGCCCAATGTCACCGTTGTCAGCTTTGACGGACTGTTGGTGGACTTCGCCCGGGAGCAAAAGGCAAACGCCATCATCCGTGGCCTGCGCGCCCTGTCCGACTTTGAATTCGAGTTCAACATGGCCCTCATGAACCGCCACCTCGAGCCCGACGTGGCAGCCATCTTTGTCATGCCCAACGAGGCGTACAGCTACACCAGTTCCACCCTCGTCAAACAGATCGCCCACCTGGGTGGAGACGTGACCAATTTCGTGCCGGCCAACGTCGCGGCAGCGTTGAAACCGGTGAAGTAGCTCGCTCCTCGGGGTTGCCCGAACGCATCGGCTCCCGACCCCAACGGTCCGATCGAAACTTGCGTCAACGAGTGACACTGGGAGCGGTCTGCTAGCGCTGGTCCCCCACACACCCCGCCCTGTCGGGCACCCCTCTTCCCAGAGGGGATTTCAAGTCGAGTTGATTGGGTCCCCTCTGGCAAGAGGGGTGGCGCGAAGCGCCGGGGTGTGTCGCTACTTTGCGTAATCCTCGCTATGTGGCAGCGACCTCGGTCGCGACTTTCGCGGGCACGCCCGCACTCCAACCGCGCCCCATCAGGACAAATCCGGCGCGTCGCCCAACCTCAAAGGCCATCCACGGCGGCGGCAGCATCCCTTTCTCGAGCCAGTGCGCAACGGAACCGTCTCACTTGAGGTCAGCCTCAAGGTTCGCTCGAGACCGGGCGAGTCGAACCCCAGCTGCATGGCCTAAGCCGTCCCGGGCATCCCCACTTGTCGCAACGCCTCATAGGTGGCGATGCCGGCGGCGGTGGAAAGATTGAGCGAGCGCAGTTCGCCGTTGGCATGAGGTATTTTCACGCGATGGTCATCCTGCAGTTCGGCGTGCAGCCAGTCCGGAGCACCCGCTTCTTCATTCCCGAAAACCAGTCCGTCTCCGTCGGCATAACCCACGTCCCAGAACCCTTTCGTGGCATGGGTCGTGAAGAGCCAAAGTCGCTGCGGGGCCGCGACACTGGCCTTGAAGGCCGCCCAATCCGCGTGGTGGTGCACATCGAGGGAGAACCAATAGTCCATGCCCGCGCGCTTCAGGTTCTTGTCCGTCACCTCAAACCCCAGCGGATGGATCAGGTGCAGGCGGGACCGCGTCACCGCGCACATCCGGCCGATATTGCCGGTGTTTTGCGGAATTTGCGGCTGGAAGAGCACAACATGCAGCATGTTCATGCCATCATGAGTTAATCCGCTTTACGGCAAGCCGTAATCCCTTAAAAAGAACGCGTTGCCCGGGCCAGGCAATCCCCACACGCATGTCTATTCCACCGAATCCCAATGCCGGAAAGATCGTCGTGCTGGTCGATGATGAGTTTTCCTACATCGACCTGCTGCAACAACTGCTGAGCGATCATCTGGCTTGTCCCGTCCACGGCTTCACCAAACCGGCCGATGCCTTGCGGGCGATCCCCGGTCTGAATGTGGGCATGATCATCACGGATTATCAGATGCCTGACATGAACGGCCTGCAGCTCGTGGCGGCCGTCCAGGAAATCAATCCGACGATCCCCGCCGTCATGATCACGGCGTACAACATGTCGTTCACCCCGCGCGAACTCGCCGCCGTGCCTTCGCTCAAGGCGATTGTGCGCAAACCTTTCAAGTGGACCGTGCTCGCGGAAGAAGTCGTGAAACACTGGCCCGACCCGCATCCGCCCAAGGTCAAGGTCGTGACCTCAACGTCGAGCCCGTTTAAGCACGCGTAAGCCCTCGTTGTCCGCGTAGAGGATATGGACGGTCGCCGACAGGTCGTGCTCGGCGAATTTCGCCGCCATGGCCCGCCCCACCTTCGCCGCGACTTTGGGTCGCGCCACACACAACACGCTCGAGCCGCTGCCGCTGAGCCAGCCGGTCAAGGCTCCGGCCGCTATCCCCGCCTCGATCGCGGGCTTGGCGCCGGGAATCAGCGGCAGGCGATACGGCTCGTGCAGGAAATCTTTCACCGCATGGCGCAGCCGGTCGTACTCACCGCTCAGAAACGCCGCCACCACATACGCGGCGCTGTTCACGCTCTTCACGGCGTCAAAGTAAGGCAGCTCCTTGGGCAGAATGCCACGGGCCTTCTTGGTCTCCAGCTCCTGGTCGGGACTCACCACCACAAAGCAGAGCTCGCGCCCGATCGGCTTGCGCAGCACGCCGAGCAACTCCCCGGAACCCGCGTCGCAACGGGCCACACAGAAACCACCGATCACCGCCGGCGTGGCGTTGTCGGGGTGACCCTCCAGCTGCGTGACCAGCGAGCAAAGATCGTCCTTGGTCAGCTTCGCTCCGGTCAATTCATTGAGCGCAGCCACGACGCCGGCCCGCAGCGTGACGCTGGAACCGAGACCGCGCGACATCGGCACGTCCCCGCTGATTTCGAGGGTGTAGCCGATCTCCTCCACATCCGCGCGGACAAAGAACAGGCGGGCCGCCTCGTCGGCCATGTCGAGCCCGTGCGTGTCGCTGTCCTTGGCCGGACGCGCCCCGCGCCAGTCGCCCCGGGTCAGCGTGATCTCGTTGTAGAGATCGAGCGCCAGGCCCAGCGTGTCAAAGCCGGCACCGCAGTTGGAGGTACTGCCCGGGACGCGGACAGTGACCGAGCTGGGCAGTCGGCGGGAGCGAAAGGTGGGTAGCTTCATCGGCGGGTATGGAGGGCGCGTCGGGCTTCGAGGTTGAGTTCGCGGGTTTTCAGGTCTGCGCGCTTGTCGAACTGCTTTTTGCCGGTCGCGGTGGCAATCTCAACTTTCACGAGCGCTTCCTTGAAATACATGCGCAAGGCCACGATCTGCCGGCCCGCGGTCTCGACTTCCTGGATGATCTTGCGGATCTCGCTCCCGCGCAGGAGCAGCTTGCGCGGGCGCTTGGGAGCATGCTGGGAGATGCCGCCGTGCGAGTACTCCTCGATGTGGGCCCCATACAGCCACAGCTCCCCTTTCTCGATGCGGGCGAAGGCGTCGGTGATCTGCGCCTTGCCGGCGCGGATCGATTTCACCTCGGTGCCGGAGAGTTTCACGCCCGCCTCGAACTTGTCGTGCACGAAATAGTCCCGCAGCGCCTTGGCATTGCGCATCTCGGTGTAACGGGTCGGGTCGTGCTTCTTGGCAGCCATGGGACGGATTGAGTGATGGGGCCGGGCCGGCGGCTCCGCAAACAAAAGAAGCGAGGCCGGGGCCTCGCTTCACGGGGGAGAGATCGGGCCGGAAAGCCGGATCAGGCGGTGTGCAGCTCGTAGCTGATCTTGCCTTCGACGATCTCGCGCAGGGCGATGTCTTCAGGGCTCAGCTTCTCGAGCGACTCCACGAGCGGGCGGCTGCCGCGGCGCAGCTGCTTGACGCGGCGGGAAACCACGTTGATCAGGATGTTCGGGTCCTGGATGACTTTTTGGGCGTCGCGGATGTATTCGTCTCTCATGGTGCGGAAATGGGAAAGGGATACCCCTAGGTACCGCCCCCGGAGCGTCAAGGGCTAATTGTAAGCACTACCGGAGCAGGGCTTTCATCTCATTCCTCAGCCCCTGTGCCAGTCTGGGCCAACGTTTCTTCCTGCCGGCCCCCGCACGGTACATTTGGCTTTGCGAAAGGGGTTTGGCGTGCGAAAGTCCTGCCATGTTCATGGCCTGGACCACGACCGCCCTGAAGACGGATGCCGACCGGCTGGCCCGCGGTGCGGTCGAGAACCGGCTCGCGGTTTGCGCCGAGGTGGATGGCCCGATTTCCTCGCATTATCACTGGGAAGGACGCCTCGAATCGGCCGAGGAATACCGGATCTGCTTCAAGTACTTGCCTGCCAACGCCGGGTCCTTGAACGCCTGGGTTCACAACCATCATCCCTATGCCGTTCCGCAGTGGATTGAGGTCAGCGCCGAAAACGTTGGCGAAAAATACTTGTCATGGGCTATGGCGAACTCTACTTCCCTTCCCTTCCAGCAGAGAAAATCACCTTAAAACAGCATCCCTTTATGTCCCAGCATCCCAGTCTCAAGCCCCCCGGCGGTGGCGTCGTCACCAAACGTAACGTCCTCAAGCGCTTCGAGCGCGTGGCCCTGCTCAAGAAGCGCGGCCAGTGGAAGGAAGGCGACCGCGTCCAGGGTCTGCGCAAGACCAAGGCCGACGTCTAATCCGGCAATTGCTTCACCCTTTGGGCAGGCTCGCACGTCGACCTGCCCTTTTTGTTTTCCGCCATGCTCGACCTCGCCAAGAAGCTGTTCGACTTCATCCTGCACATCGACCGCCACCTGGCGGAGATCATCGCCAGCTACGGTGCCTGGACCTATGGCATCCTCTTCCTGATCATCTTTGCCGAAACCGGCCTGGTGGTCATGCCGCTCCTGCCCGGGGATTCCCTGCTCTTCGCCGCGGGCGCCTTCTGCGCCAAGCCTGAGACCGGCCTCAACGTCCACTCGATGGCGTTCCTGCTCTTCGTCGCGGCCTTCCTCGGCGACACGGTCAACTACTGGATCGGCAACAAAATCGGACCGGCGGTCTTCAAGCGGGAGGATTCCATCTGGCTTCGCAAGAAGCACCTCGCCCGCGCCCACGAGTTCTTCGAGAAATACGGCGGCCGCGCCATCATCCTCGCCCGCTTCGTGCCCATCGTCCGCACCTTTGTGCCGTTCATCGCCGGCGTGGGCGCGATGACCTACCCCCGGTTCCTCGCCTACAACCTCATCGGCGGTTTCCTGTGGATCTACTTTTTCACCTACGCCGGCTTCTTTTTCGGCAACCAGCCCTTCGTGCAGAAGAACTTCAAGCTGGTGATCCTCGCCATCATCATCCTGTCCGTCGTGCCCATCGTCGTGGAATTCGTCCGCGAATGGCGCAAGTCCCGCCACGCCCGCCAGCCGGCCTGATCCGGGCGGGCCGGGTGAGGTTCCACGGGCGCCCGCCGGCCGCGTGGTTCCCGTCATTTCTTGCGAAGTGCATGCCATGACAGGAATCCCTGTTGCCTCCGACCGGCCGGCCATGGCAATTTCCCTGCTCAATTTCCCACCTTATGAGCCAGAAAAAGAAAGTCGCCATCCTCACCGCCGGCGGTCACGCCCCCTGCCTTAGCGCCGCCGTCGGTCAACTGATCTTGCACTACACCCAGCAGTGCCCCGACTGGGACATCATCTGCTACCGCTCGGGCTACAAGGGGCTCCTCCTCGGCCAGAGCTACGTCGTCACGCCCGAGGTGCGCGCGCAGGCCGCCGTGCTGAAGAACTACGGTGGCAGCGTCATCGGCAACAGCCGCGTGAAGCTCACCAACGTCAAGGACGCGGTGAAGCGCGGCCTCGTGAAGGAAGGCCAGAACCCGCTCACCGTCGCGGCTGAACAGCTGCAGAAAGACGGCGTCGACATCCTCCACACCGTCGGCGGCGACGACACCAACACCACGGCCGCCGACCTCGCCGCCTATCTCGAGAAACACAATTACAAGCTCAACGTCATCGGCCTGCCCAAGACAATCGACAACGACATCATCCCCATCCGCCAGAGTCTCGGCGCCGTCACCGCCGCCGAGCAGGGCGCCCGCTTCTTCTCCAATTGCGTCACCGAGCTCGGCGCCAGCGCCCGCATGCTCATCGTCCACGAGGTCATGGGCCGCAACTGCGGCTGGCTCACCGCCGCCACGGCCCGCGAGTATCAGCAATCCCTCGCCAACCAGACCTGGGTTCCCGGACTTGGCGTCACCAAGCAGCGCTACTCCGTCCACGCCATCTACGTTCCGGAGATGGCCCTCGACATCGAGGCCGAGGCCAAGCGTCTCCGCGCGCTCATGGATCAGCAGGGCAACATCAACCTCTTCATCAGCGAAGGCGCCGGCCTGGACAGCATCATCGCCGAGAAGGAAGCCAGCGGCGTCAAGGTGGAGCGCGATGCCTTCGGCCATGTCCGCCTCGACACCATCAACCCCGGCAAATGGTTCGCCGAACGGTTCGCCTCCATGCTCGGCGCCGAGAAAGTCCTCGTGCAGAAGAGCGGCTATTTTGCCCGTTCCGCCCCGGCCAACGCCGCGGACTTCAAGCTCATCGACACCTGCGTCCTCAAGGCCATCGAGTGCGCCAAGCTCGGCGTCAGCGGCCTGATCGGCCAGGATGAGGAAAAAGGTGACGAGCTCCGCGCCATCGAGTTCCCGCGCATCAAGGGCGGCAAGGCCTTCGATGTCACCCAACCGTGGTTCCAGGACCTCCTCAAGGAGATCGGCCAGCCGATGACCAAGGTCGTCGCCGTGGCCCACTGAGCCGGCCAACCTTTGCCCACCCAGGCCGGCCTCGCGCCGGCCTTTTTTTCGGAACCTTCGCCGACGCCCCGTTGCCACTGGTCTGCTGCCCGACCCACCCTCTAACCTACCCATCCCATGAACGTCCCTCCTCCTCCCCCGGTCATCATCCAATCGTTCGGAAACCTGCCTGACGGCCGGGAAACCAAGATCTACACGCTGCGTCAGGATACCGGGTTTCAGGTCGAGATCACGGACTTTGGCGGCACCATCGTGCGTCTCCTGGCCCCGGACCGCTCGGGCCACCTCGCCGATGTGAACCTCGGCTTCGACACCGTCAC
>JBDKHE010000446.1:0-3592 GCA_039797805.1 Verrucomicrobiota bacterium | reverse complement strand
TGCCTGGGGCCGGTTCCAGAAAGATCCGCAAAGCGCCCGGTTCACGGACATCGCCGTGTTTCGTGATTTCAAACCCCTTGAGTTCCTGTGTCTGGCGGGTGAAACGGGCGCGATGATGCATCCGTCCGCATGGCTCATCTCGCGAGAAGTTGCTGAACGGGCTGGCCCGTGGGACGAAACCCTTTCGCTCAACGATGATGGCGAGTATTTCTGCCGCGTGGCGCTGGCGAGTAGTGGCATTGCTTACTGCTCCGACGAAACTGCCCGAAGCTATTATCGATCCGGATTACCGGGCAGCCTGAGTCAGCGGCGCAGCGAACAGGCCCGTCGCTCCCAGTACAGATCTATCGAGCTCATTACCGCGAAATTGAAAGCCACCGAAGATTCGGACCGCATCCGACAAGCGTGCGCCGGCCATTGGCGGCGATTCGTGCACGATTTCTTTCCCTTTCCGGCCGAATTGATAAAAAGGGCTGAAGGAAAACTCCACAAAATGGGGGAAGCGCTTGGCCGCCCGCCCATGGGCCCCAAGACCGCCGCTCTCGCCGCCTTGATCGGTTGGCGAAATGTCTGGCGACTGAAACAACATCTCGGTCGCTAGAACCTCTCCTGCTGCATGCCGACCGCTTTTTCCTGCGACCAATTTCTCGGCGCTTCGCGCGCAGGGAGTAGCAGCTCTGTCATGGATCCATGACACCCCCTGACAAGATTCTGATTCTCACCTCGGCACACTTGTGCCGGAATCCGCGCGTGGTCAAGGAGGCGACCACGCTGGGGCGGGCCGGCTATGACGTGACGGTGCTGTCCGTCTCGTCCCACACACGCTTTGAGCAGATTGACCTCGAACTGATGAAGGGGCTGCCGTTTCAGCGCGTGACGCTGGATTACACGGGGAGCACCCGTTGGTCGCGCCTCACTGACTTCGCCCAACGGGGCATGACCTGGGGGGCCCGTCTGCTCTACCGTATCCTGCGCATCGAAAGCGCCCAGATGCTCGGTCCGGCGTCCGCCCTCCTCCGCCGCGCCCGCGCCTTTCCCGCCGACCTCACGATCGTCCATACCGAGATTCCCATCTGGGCCGCCCAGCAGCTCATCCGCGACGGGCGGCGGGTCGCGGTGGATGTCGAGGATTGGTACTCGGAGGACCTGCTCTTCGCCGACCGTCGGGGTCGTCCGATCCGGTTGCTGCGGCAGGCGGAGGCATTTGTGCTCAACCATGCCACCTTTGCCTTCGCCACTTCGCGCAGCATGGCGGATGCGCTGGTGGGTGCCTTTCAATGCCCGCGGCCGCTGGTCGTGAGGAACGTCTTCCCGCTCCAGCCAACGCCCCGCCCCACCCTGCCAGCCGCCAAGGGCCCGCCGTCATTCATCTGGTTCTCGCAAACCATCGGACCGGGTCGCGGGCTGGAACTGCTGCTGAGCGCCTGGATGAAGACGACCCGTCCGAGCCAGCTTTTCCTCCTGGGCGATGCCCGCTCTGGATTCGGTGAAAGCCTGCGCAACCGGCTCCCGTCGGCCCTGCGCGCCAACCTGCATTTCATCCCCCCGGTCACCCCGGAAAAACTCCCGGCAAAGCTCGCTGAGTTTGACATCGGCCTGGCCCTGGAGCCTCGTCACCCGGTCAATCGCAACATCACCATCACGAACAAACTGTTCCAGTACTTCAACGCCGGCCTGGCGGTGATTGCGACCGACACGGCCGGACAGCGCGAGGTGATGGAGGCCGCTCCCGGAACCGGCTTGCTGGTCCAGGCCCACGAAACCACCCGGCTGGCCCAACAACTGGATGACCTGCTGGGCGACCCGGGGCGTTTGCAGGGCATGCAACGCGCCGCCCGCGCGGCGGCCGAACGCACCTTCTGCTGGGAGCGTGAGTCCAGCGTGCTCCTTGAGGCCGTGGCGAGGTCGCTCGGGCGCAAACCCTGATCATGCCGCATCGTCAAATCGCCGTTGCCGTCGTGGTCGGTCTCAGCTTCTGGACCATCAGCCGAAATCGCGCCAAAAGCCTGCTGCGGGCGTCACTGGTGCATGGCAACCGGTTCCTGTTGCGCTGCAGCAGCCGCGCGTACCGGCCACAGGATGGCCTAATGGTGGTGTTTGCCCCGCACCAGGATGACGAAACCCTGGGTTGTGGCGGACTCATCGCCCTCCGGCGCTACGAAGGCTGGCCCGTTCACGTCGTGTTCCTGACGGATGGCGGTGGCTCACACCTCAATCATCCCACCACGTCGGTCCCGGCTATCATCGACCGTCGTCGGACCGAAGCAAGAGCCGCCCTTGCCGAACTGGGCATGGAATCCTGCGCCATTCATTTTCTCGACGAACCTGACGGCACCCTGGCTTCAATCGACGCTGATCGCTCGAGCGCCCTCTCCGACCGCATCGCAGACCTGCTGGGGAAGCTGCAACCGGTGGAGGTTTTCCTGCCCTGCAACCCTGATGCGAGTTCCGAACACGATGCCGCCCACGGTATCATCATCCAGGCCATCCATCGATCCGGCCGACGTTCCTCCGTCTGGCAATACCCCATCTGGTCGTGGTGGAACCCTCTTCGCCTGCTGCACCACATTTTCCACGCCCAGCAGCGGGTTCGCCTTCCCTTGGCCGACTTCACGACCAGCAAAGCGGCGGCGGTCGCCTGCTACGGTTCGCAAACCAGCCCAACCCCGCCGTGGAGTGAGTCGGTGATTCCGGCGGAATTGCTCGCGACCCTGCAGTCGGATGCCGAGTACTTCTTTGCCTACCCCCTCCCGCCATCCCATGAGCCTTTGGCAGAAATTTAAGCGGAAATACTTCCTGGAGCCTGCAGGCTACGGCCGGCCGGTGGACCGGACCGCCGTCGATGGCGAATACCGGAGCGGCGCGTGGGACCATTTTCACGCACTGCCCGAGTTGCCCCGCCAAAGTGTCATCGTCGGCTACGTCGGCCAGCTGCATCGCAATCCGGCCATTTTGGACCTCGGTTGCGGGAGTGGTCGGCTGGCCCAGTTGTTTCAGCCCCATCCCTTCCGCCGGTATTTGGGTGTGGATCTTTCCACCGAAGGCATCCGGCTGGCCCGGGGCCTGAATTTGACCCGATGCGACTTCATCGAGGGCAATTTCGAGGAATGGATTCCCGCCGAAACATTCGACGTGATCATTTTCAGCGAATGCATCGGCTATGCCCATGATCCGGGCGCCCTCGTGGCACGCTTTCTTCCCTGGTTGGAGAAAGATGGTTTCCTTGTCATCTCGCATTTTCGCTATGGACACTGGGAAGCTCACTGGCGTCGCGTCGCCCAACACGCGCGGACCTTTGAGGCAGTGACCGTCGCCAACGAGCGCGGCCAGACCTGGGATATCCGTCTCCTGCGCCCCCACGCCTGCGCATGACTCCCCGGGTCCTCATCGTCAGCCCGCATTTTCCGCCGGTCAACGCACCGGACATGCAGCGCGTGCGCATGAGCCTGCCGCATTTCATCGAGGCTGGCTGGCAGGTGACCGTGTTGACGGTGGATGACCCGACCCCGCTGGCTCCGCTTGAACCCGAGTTGCTGACCACCCTGCCCGACGCCGTGAAGGTCGTCCGCGCCCACTGTTGTTCCCGCCGCTG
>JBDKHE010000445.1:0-5019 GCA_039797805.1 Verrucomicrobiota bacterium | reverse complement strand
TGGACCCTCGGTTTGCTGATGGCCGGGTTCTGGTTCGGCTACGCCCTGGCGGTGCGCGAACGGGTGGTCCGGCCGCTGCAGACCATGGCCAATCTCCTCACCGCCCTGCGCGAGGGTGACTTTTCCACCCGTGCCCGCGGCGCCAACCGCGATGAGCCGCTGGGCGATGTGCTGGCCGAGATCAACCTGCTCAGCGGCACGCTTCAGGAACAACGATTGGGAGCCTTGGAAGCCACCGCGCTGCTCCGCACCGTGATGGAGGAGATCGACGTCGCCATCTTTGCCTTCGATGCGAATGAAACCCTGCGTCTGGTCAATCGCGCCGGCCAGGAACTGATCGCCCAGCCCGCCGAGAAGATCCTCGGCCGTGCCGCCCGGGAACTCAATCTGGCCGATTGTCTGGAGGGTGAATCCACCCGGGTCCTCGCCCGCACCTTTCCCGGCGGCACCGGCCGGTGGGGCATGCGGCGCACCCAGTTTCGCGAGGGCGGGCTGCCCCACAGCCTCGTGGTCATCGCCGACCTCAGCCAACCGCTGCGCGAGGAAGAGCTCAAGGCCTGGCAACGCCTCGTCCGCGTCATCGGTCACGAGCTCAACAACTCCCTCGCCCCGATCAAGTCGATCGCCGGCTCACTCACCTCGCTGCTCCGTCGGCCTCAGAAGGCTCCCGATTGGGAAGATGACATGCGCGGCGGCCTGGAAATCATCGAGACCCGGGCCGAGGGCCTGAACCAGTTCATGCAGTCCTACGCCCGGCTCGCCAAGCTGCCCGCCCCCAGCAAGCAGCCCTGCGAAATCGGTCCGCTGCTACGCCGGGTGGTCTCCTTGGAAACCAGGGCGGAGATTAAACTCACGGAAGGTCCCGCGATGACCGTCAGCCTGGATGCCGCACAATTGGAACAGGTCGTCATCAATCTCCTCAAGAACGCCGCCGAGGCCACGCCCGACCAGGGCCACTCCACCCCTCCGATCGGCGCCATTGAGGTCGCGTGGCAGAAGAGCTCCGGCATGCTGGAGATCACGGTCGCGGACCACGGTCCCGGCATCGCCAATCTGCAGAACCTTTTCGTGCCCTTTTTCACGACCAAGCCATCTGGTTCCGGCATCGGTCTCGTCCTCTGCCGCCAGATCGCAGAGAATCACAATGGCAGCCTCACCTTGGAAAACCGCGAGGATCAGACCGGCTGCATCGCCCGGCTGCGTCTGCCGCTCTGAACCGGCGTTGGTCCGATCTGCTTTTCAAGCGGGCTGGATGTCCGGGGATTTGACGAATCGCGAATCGGCGCTATGTTTCCAGCTGACTGGAATGAGGCTGGGCCACCGCGTTCCTGATCGCTTATGCGTTTTACCCCGCCCAGTCCGTCCGCCTCGCTTGGCCGCGTGTTCGGCTCACCCGTTTGCCGATGAGCCACCACGTCACTCATGCCGATGGCCTGATGGTGATCACCCTCACCGAGGACATCACTCTGTCCGACCTGCGGGCCGTGGGAGAGTTGATCCGAAAAGTGGAAGCCACCCATCCGGTCATTCCCGACCGTTTGTTTGATCTTCGGGCCGCCAAGAAAGTTGAACTGTCCTTCGAGGCCGTGAAGGCATTTGCCAGCGAGCGCAACGCTCAGGTCCTGCGCCATGCGGTCCGCGTTGCCATCGTCGCTCCCGACAACCTGCACTACGGCATGGCCCGGATGTACAAATCCTTGAGCGAGAACCCCAGCATTCACCTGCAGTTATTCCGGAAGTACGAACCGGCGCTCGCCTGGATTTCGCCGGAGAAGCCGGTCGCCTGACCAAGCCCTTCACTCCGACGGCTTCAGGTCAGGAACAGGAGGCTGAGGGCGAAGCCGAGAAAAACCACCCCCAGCGCCCGGTCGATCCTATGCCCCTGGCGCAGGAAGGCTTGGCGCACATTCTGTCGGGTAAAGGTGACCGCAACGAAGGCGAACCAGCCGATGGTCGTAAGGATCATCCACAACCCATAACCGACCCTCACCCAAAGGGGCGTGGTGGCCCCGATCGCGAGGGAGAAGACGGCGATGAAAAAAAGGGCGGCCTTGGGGTTGAGCAAATTGACCAAAAATCCGGTACGCCAGGCCCCGGCTCCCGTTGGGATCGACGCGCCGGCGAACTCGTCCGCCGAGCCTGCCCGCGGCCGGGAACGCAGCCCCTGCCAGCCCGTCCAGGCCAGATAGGCCGCCCCGGCATATTGCACCAGACGGAGCGCCGTGGCGTGGTGCTGCAGGTAGAGCCCCAGCCCCAGCAGGCTGATCGTTACGTGGATCGACAGGCCGCAGCCGATGCCGACGCTGGTCCACAGGGCGGTGCGGCGCCCATGGCGCAGGCTCTGCCGGAGCACGATGGCAAAATCCGGTCCGGGACTGACCACGGCAAACGCGTGCATCACGGCGATGGCCAGGAATTCGGCGAAAATATCACCCATGCGTTAACTCGGTGAAATCGGGCCGCGTCCTCCGGGAATCAGGCGTCTCAATCACCGTTCTCCTGAAAGCACTAGAGCGACTTGGCGCGCAGTTCCATGTCCTGCGGCACCGTGCTGAGCGCCTCGGCCAAGGTGCTGTGCCCCTCGCGCACCTTGATGATACTGTCCTGATGCAGGGTCTTCATGCCGGCTTTCATGGCGATGCGCTTCAACTCGGCGGTTTCCGCCTCCTTGTTGATGGCGTCAATGAGCTCCTCATTGGTGACCATGAGCTCATGGATGCCGATGCGGCCTTTGTAGCCGGTGCCGCTGCACTTGGCGCAACCCTTGGCGTTGGCCTTGTAGATCGGTCCGCTCCAGCCGATGGCGCGGATCATGACATCCTTTTCGCGGCCTTCGGGTTCGTAGGCCACGCGACAGACCTTGCAAACCCGGCGCATCAGACGCTGCGCGCAGACGCACACGAGGGACGACGAGATCATGAACGGCTCGATACCCATGTCCGTCAACCGGGCCACGGTGCTCGGCGCGTCGTTGGTGTGGAGCGTGGAGATGAGCAGATGGCCGGTGAGCGCGGCCTCGACGGCGATGTTGGCCGTCTCCTTGTCACGAATTTCACCCACCAGAATGATGTCGGGATCCTGACGCAGGAAGGACCGAAGGGCGGCCGCAAAGGTCAGGCCGATCTGCCGGTGCATCTGCATCTGGTTGATGCCGGCGAGCGTGTACTCGATCGGGTCCTCGGCAGTGCGAATGACAACCTCGGGCGTGTTCACCTCGTTGAGGGCCGAGTAAAGGGTCATGGACTTGCCGGAGCCGGTCGGCCCGCAGTGCAAAATCATGCCGTAGGGCTGGCGGA
The DNA here is from genome assembly GCA_039797805.1 of Verrucomicrobiota bacterium. GTDB lineage: Bacteria > Verrucomicrobiota > Verrucomicrobiia > Opitutales > Opitutaceae > Lacunisphaera. Next base: position 1,723 of record JBDKHE010000445.1, on the reverse strand, counting down.
TGCAATCGCGGTAACGCCGCAGGTTCTCCTCCGAGAAACCCAGCGCTGGCAGCGGCAGGGTGGACTTCTGCTTGTCGAGGATACGCATGACCACGCCTTCACCGTGATTGAGCGGGGCGGTCGAGACACGGAGATCGATGTCGATGTTCTTCTTGTTATACTGCTTGAAGACGATGCGGCCGTCCTGGGGCAGGCGGCGCTCCGCAATGTCCAGGTTGCACATGATCTTGAAACGCGCGACGAGCGCGCCGGCCACCTTGGCGGGCAGGCGGAGTTTCTCCTGCGTCAATCCGTCGATGCGGTAGCGGACGATGATCTCCTTCTCCCAGGGCTCGATGTGAATGTCGGAGGTGCCGGCAAAGTAGGCGTCCTCGATGATGCGGTTCGCCAGCTGGATGATCGGGGCGGACTCCTCGTTCTCGAGATCCTCGTCCTTGATCTCCGTCTCATCCTCGTCGAATTGCGCACCGAGCTGGTCAACCACGTCCGAGAACTGCACCTCGTCGTGGATCTGGTCTTTCTTCAGCTTCTCGCGGATGTCGGCCTCGCGGCCCAACAGGCGCACGACCCGCTGGCCGGTCTTGTCCTGAATCTTCGCCGCCACCGTGGTGTCGAAGGGGTTGGCGAAGGCGACCAGCAGAAAGTCGCCCACCTGCCCGACCGGCAAAATCATGTTCTTCTGACAGAACTCGAGATCGATCTTCTCGAAGGTCGCCGGGTGGACCCGGTAGCGGGCGACGTTGTAGGGCGCCAGACCGAGCGCGCGGCACTTGGCCAGCAGCAGCTGGAACATCGTGATGTGATGGTCCGCCTGCAGAATCTGGTCGAGCTGGTCACCCGTCGGCTCATCGGGACGCGCCAACAACACGGCCTTCTGGTCGGAGGTGAGTTTTCCCATCTCCTCCAGCTTGTCGATGATCTGCGTCTGGGTGCGTCCGAGCGGCATGGCTTAGGCAGGGGTCTACTTGTTGATGTTGGACCCGGGAAAAGGCAACGGGGTGTGGCCCGACGAGGCCGGGGCACCGGTCATGGGCGGGTTGCTGCCGACCTTGGGGGCCATGGGCGGGGTGCTCGTCGGCCTGGCCCCGACCGGGGCGAGGCTGCCGCCCATCACAAAAGGCGCGCGCGAACTGGCGGTCTTGCGCTCGGCCTGCAGCCGGTCGAGGAAGTCCGCGATGATCTCCATGGTCGTGGCCTGCCAGATGATCTGGCCGCCGAGCTTCTTTTCCCAATGGGAGCGCACCGCCGGGCTCAGGTAGTAGGCGGTCGCCACGAAATGAAAGTCTTCCTCCCGATCAAACGGCACGGTCCAGGTGGCCCAGCAGGCATCGAGGTCGACCTCATTGCGGACCTCCTCGGGCACTTCGTAGCCCCGCAGATCCACGACGCCGACCCCGTGGTCGTCGACGACGTGATGAAGCACGTCCTCTTCCCGTAGCACTTTCTTCTCGTAGACCAAAATGCTGAGCACCGAGCTCTGACGCACCTGGCCAGAAGCCGCCACTTCCAACAACCGCTCGTTGGCCGCTTCCAGATCCTCGAATTTGACGAGGTTATGTTCGATCAGCGCCGATCCTAGCAATCGGTTGGCACGCATCAACAGGGGGCGGTATTCTGTCGCGGACATGATCTGGATTCAAAGTACTCAGGCCGACGATCTTGGCGATTTCTTTTCTTTGCCCCGGAGCTTGAGCACCCGTTTGAGCAGCTCCTTGCGCAGCTT
>JBDKHE010000444.1:0-3063 GCA_039797805.1 Verrucomicrobiota bacterium | reverse complement strand
TGGAGCCGCTGATGCCGGCGAAGCGCTCGACATGGTCATACCACGGCGCGATGTCAGCGTAGCGGATGGGCCAGTCCACGGCGATGCCCTCCCGGAGGTTGGCCTCAAAATCCAGGTCACTCCAACGCAGGCTCAGACGGCCCCACATGAGCGAGCGGCCGCCGACCTGGTAGCCGCGCATCCAATGGAAGGGCTTCTGCTCGACGTAGGGGTTTTCGGCATCGGAGGCCCACCAGTCGCTGTTTGATTCGGTGAAGATGCGCTCGTTAAATTTGACCGCATGCCGGGCTTTCAGCGAGAGCGGTTTGCGCTCGCGGTGCGGCACCTGCCAGGGGGCGTGGAGCGCGTTCACGTAGTCCTTGATGTGCTCGATATTGCGGCCGCGCTCCAGGAGCATGACCTTGAGGCCCTTTTCGGTCAGTTCCTTGGCGGCCCAGCCGCCGCTGATGCCCGAACCGACAACGATCGCGTCAAAATGGGTGGTGGAGGTCATGGGATAAAAGATCAGGTGGGAGGGGGCAGAACGGGCGGACGAGGGAGGCCGCGCCAAGGAACATCAGCGCCAGGAAAAACCCGCCGGAAGCGGGCGCGCATTGGGGTTGGGCAAGGCAGTTCCAGTGTAGAGCCGGTCAGGATAAGAACAATCCACGTATTTCCGGGGAGCCGGGTGCGCGCAGTCCAGAATTCACCGCCGCTCGATCTCGAAGACGGCGCCGTCGGAGGCGCGCTCCAGGGTCACGGGAAAACCTTCCTCCGCCAGTTGCCGGCCGGTGAGGGTGTGCAGCACCCGGCCTTCCGGGGCCAGTTTCACGGCGTATTCGCGGGTGGGCGTCAGGTCCGGCACAAACACGCGGCGGGTGGTCTCCCGCGCATTTTCGCGGAACACGGCCACGACGCCGCCGGCGCCGGTGTCGGTGTTGACGCGCATGAATCCGTCCCAGGCGCCGAGAGCGGGTTCGCCGAAGCCGGGCGGATCCCGCCGATACGAGGAGAAATCGTATTTGCGCTGCGCCGCGCCCTGCCAGTCCGCCCACTGCCTGATCCGCTGTTGCTGCGCCGCGGGCACCAGGCGCGGGTCGCCCAGGAAAATGGGAAACACGCCGAGCAGGGATTTGAGCGAGTGCTCCCATTCGGGATCGTCGAGCTGCTGGTTGCCGATCACCAGGGCGGTGGCCGGCATGGCGGGGGAGCGCCACCAGGCCATCTGCCGGACCCGCCAGCTGCCCAGCGGGGCCCGCTCCTCGAAATTGCTGAGCCAGTTGCCCTCGGCATGCTGGCACATGGCATAGTCGATGAGCTGCAGCTTGCCCATGGCCTCGAACGTGCAGTCGATGAAGAGATCGGGCGCCTCGGCGTGCAGCTCGTCGAACAGCCGCCACAGGGCGGCATAGATGGCGTAATAAGATTCGGCGTGATCGCGATGCCCGGGATGATCCGTGGCATGGCAGCCGGACCGGAGCGGGTCGTTGAGGTAGGCGCTGGTGACGAGCGCGAGGTCCAGCTTGACGTATTCCAGCCCGTGCTCGCGGACCAGTTTCAGGACGATGTGCTTGAAGTGATCCGCCCAACCCGTGGCCAGACAGGCCGTGACCCGGGTGCGGTTGTGGCCATGCTGGCCATGCAGGTTCGCGGGCCGGCCCGCGGCATCGCGGACGAACCACTCGGGATGCTCGGCGAGAACGGCCGAGTCGTTGGAGGCCGCCCCCAGGCTCAGCCACAGGCCGGGCTTCATGCCCAGGCGCTTGATTTCATCGAAAACCGGCTTCAGCCCGTGCGGGAAGCGCTCCTTGTTGATCAGCCAGTCGCCGATCGGGTGTTCGTTGGGCAAGGTGGAGCGGTTGGCCTGCCAGCCGTCGTCGATGATGAACTCCTGGAAGCCCATCGCGGCGGCGCTGCGGGCGAGATCGAGAATGAGCGCCTCGTTGATGTCGGTCCGGAAAGGCGTCCAGGTGTTGTAGACGAAGGACGGTTTCTGATGCAGCTGCGCGAGCCGGATGCCCAGGTGTTTTCTCACGAAGTCGTTCACGGCGCCGTTCAGGACGACCTGGGGGTCGGCGTCGGCATACGGGACCACGAAGGTGGCCGGGCTGGTCCAGGCCTCGCCTGGTTTCAGCCATTTGCGGAAGGGATAATTTTCCCCCGCATGGCGCAGTCCGACGGCAAGGTTGTTGCCTGCGCCGCGAAACGCGGAGAAATGTTTCGTCACACCGGGCGCCTCATTGCCGACCGCCAGACCCCACGCGGCGGTCTGCCGGTTGAACTGGTTGGAAAAGAAGTGCAGGTTGACGAGGGAGTCGTCCCAGTCGCCGAGGTAAGGTCCGAGCACCCGGCGCCGGCCATAGTTGGTGAAGAGGTGGCAATGCACGTCGTTGTCCACCAGTTGCAGATCCTCGACGTCGAGGTTTTCGATGCCGATGTCGGCCGGGCCGGTGTTTTCGATGAGCAAGTGCTTCCGAATCACGGGCAGATCCGGATAAAGCAGATACACCACCTTGACCTTGAGGCCGGCGGGCGAAATCAGGCGGACGGCGGCGCCGCGGCCGCCGTGCTGGTCGGTTTGGTGTTCGCAACCCTGCACCTGCCAGCCGCGCCGGCCGGCGAGGGCGGGCCCGCCGACCAGGCTGAAGCTGAACTCATCGCTTTTGCCCGCGGCCACCATGGTGTCCTGCGCGAATCCGGCCAGCGTCAGTTGGGCGGTGGAAATGCCGTCCGGTTTCAGGCCCACCACGCGCCGGGTCACCCCGTTGTCGAGCACGAGACTGGTCTCATCCCATTGGGCGTAGCCGCTCTGGTCGGCCGCCTGGCCCGGCGCGAGGCCCACGCACATGAAGAGGAAACACGCCAGGGCGCGCCGGTTGAGCCACCGTCGGAAGGAGGTTGTTTTGCAGGAAGTCCGGCTGGGCGTGTGCATGGTGGTAAGGGTGGTTGGGGATCCTGGTTTCGTGCGGGGGTGATTTGAGGGCTCTATTTTCATGGCACCGAACGGTGACTATTGTAGGAGCCTGCTTGCAGGCGATGGTCCGTCGGCGAACGTCCTGAATCGCCTGCAAGCAGGCTCCTACA
>JBDKHE010000443.1:0-3422 GCA_039797805.1 Verrucomicrobiota bacterium | reverse complement strand
TGGCGACGCCCTCGCCAGCAATGCTCGGATGCCAATTGACGAGCAGCTCGCGCACCGGCGGACCTTTTTTGCCGAACTCGAAATCCCGACCTACTTCGCCATCGGCAACCATGACTTCGATGGGGCCAGTGGCCTCGGCGAGGGCTACTGGATTCACGAACTGGCCTCGCAGCATGCGCACATTCATGTCACCGGACTCCACCGGCTGCCCGGCGGGTGGAACGTGCATATCGTCGATTACCTGGAGCCTGTAATCCTGGCGGCGGATAACTTCCCCAAGAACACGATCCTGCTCAACCATGTGCCTCCTTCTGGTCCTTGCTCCTGGAGCAACGGGGTTTCCTGGGGCGATGACATGCTCCGCGACGACCTGGCGGCGGCCTATTCCGTGCCGCCAGACCTTATCTGTGCGGGCCACATCCACCTTCCCAAATCACACGCCCACCGCCAGGGCCGGAAGCACACCCTCGTCCTCAACCCAGGCGTGGCGCCGGCGGGCGGGCGGCCCAATCATTTCGAACTGGACCTTGCGCACGGCTCGGTGAGGTGGGTCTCCGGGGACAACAGCGCGCCCGGGTTTGTCCTGCCCATCCACCCCTAACCCAGCGCAACATTTCCGGGCAGCCGTAGCTCTCGGGTTCTATGAATAATCGTGATAACGTCATTACCCCGGCCGCCCTTGAGGCGGACCTTAAGCCCAAGCAGGTTGCTGCTTGGTTCGGCTACACGTGCACCAAGTCCTTCCTGAACCACTGCCGCACGCAGGGCATCCCGTTCCGGAAGCATAACCACCGGGTGATTCGGTTCGCCCCCTCCGAAGTCCGCGATTGGCGGAAAAAGCGTGGTCTGGGCATCGTCTAACCACCCTGCCTGAAGCCCGCCCTAGCTAGGGCGGGCTGTTCTTTGATATTCACTTTTCCTGCACTTTCCCCGGACCGGCCAAACAAAAAGCCGGTTCTCAGAGGAGAACCGGCTTCAAGTATGGTGCCCAAGGGGGGACTCGAACCCCCATGCTTTTAGGCACAGGCTTCTGAGACCTGCGTGTCTACCAATTCCACCACCTGGGCAAAAAACGGAAGGGCAATGGATACGTTTCGCCCCCGGTGGCGCAAGAGTTTTGTTAGCCGGCCGGTTCGCCCTGGCTAAATCGGCCTCCAAGAGCCCGCTTTGGCCCTTCCTAGCTCCTTACCCCCAGTTCCTTGCTCCTTTTCTGCTCATGCTCCAACAGGCGCTGCTTCCGCCAGAGTCCGCCGGCGTAGCCGTTGAGCGTGCCGTCGGCGTTGATCACCCGGTGGCAGGGAATCACCAGAGCCAGCATGTTGGAGCCGTTGGCGCGGCCGATGGCCCGGGGGCCCTTGGGAATGCCCAGGCGTTTAGCCATTTCAGCGTAGCTGCGGGTGTTGCCCGGTGGGATGCGTCCCAGCTCCGCCCAGACCCGCAATTGAAAGGCCGAGCCGACCGGAGCCAGAGGCACGTCGAACTGGTCGCGTTGCCCGGAAAAGTATTCGGCCAGCTGCCGGGCCGTGGCATCCAATGTGGCGTGATTGCCCGGCACGATCGCACACTTTAGCCGCCGGCGCAGAGCGATGAGTTCGCGTTCCAGCCCTCGGCGGTCGACAAACTCCAGCAACCTCAGTCCGGCGTCATCGGCCAGCGCGAGCATGGTGCCCAAGGGAGTTTCGATGCGGCGCGCCAGCAGACACGCCGTCTCCTTGGCTCCGCGCGGCGGCGCGCCAAATACCCGGGCAAAGGCTTCGCGGAATCCGCTCGTGGACTCAAAGCCGCGCGCCAGCTGCACCTCGATCACCGGCTTCCCTGACTTCACGTCGCGCAACGCCAGACCCATGCGGCGGGCGCGCTGGTACGCGTGAAAGGTCATGCCGTGGTACGCCTTGAACTGCCGCCTCGCCGTCGAGGGCTCGACACCCATGGCGGCGAGCTCCTTGTCGGTCACGCGTCCATCTGGCACCGCCTCGACCGCCCGGCGCAGTTGCTCGACCAAAGGAGGAACCGGCTTGGGACCATCCATCGGTCGGCACAACCGGCACGGACGATAACCTCCATGCAACGCCTCGGTCACCGTGGGGAAGAACTCCACGTTCTCCGCGCGGGGCCGCTTGGCCTTGCAGGTGGGCCGGCAGAAAATCCCGGTCGTTTTCACGCCGGTGAAAAAAACGCCCTCGTACGCGGGATCACGCCGCGACAACGCCCGATACATCGTGCGGGCGGTGGGCAGGGAACGGAGGGTGGAAGCCATCGGCGTTGCGGGTTGGATCATGCTGATACCTTATCACCGGCCGGGGCAAGTTTGCCGCCGGTTTTCGGGCAAGGTATTTCGAGCAAGCGGCCCGACAGGAGGGCGCACGGGGCCGGTGTGCCGGTGGCGCCAAGTTCGCTTCGGCGGAGCGGGCCGCTCCGCCCTACCTTTCGAACATGCGATCCAGGGATTACCGCAGGATTCTGCTTATGCCTTTGGCAGGAAGTCGCGCACATCCGGCACTTCCTTCTCGCGCCGACCGCTGGTCAGGCGGGTGAAGTACGGCTCCGGTGGCAGCAGCCCCGTGTCCTCATCGTCGTCCTCGTCATCGGTCTCGAGGCCTTCGATCACGTAGCTCTCCCCTTCGTCGAAATACTGGGTCACGCGACGGGCCGTGGGATCCAGCCACACCAGCGGGGTGGGCAGCTCGCCCTTGGTCCTCACCTGCACGAAGTGACAGGGGAAGCGCTGATCCTTGAAGTGCTTGATGAAGTCGCTCAGCCACTTGTTGGCCAGGCCCTCGCGACGGGTCAGGAACACCACGTCGGCAAAGTGAATGCACGCGTCGAACCATTGCCGGAGCACCGGGTTCTTCTCGGCCAGCTGGCAGTCCACCACGCAGAAGATCCGGGCAAGTTCCCGGCCCTGTGACTCGAGCCAGGGCTTGAGTGCCTCCAGCTGGTCGATCGGACTGGCGAGCGGATCAGCCAGCATGAAAACCGTGGCCTCTGCCGGCAGCTCCATGATCGGGATCTCCGGCGCTTCCCACTTCCAGCGGCGCACCTCGACATTGGCCAGGGCCGCGAGCTTGTCGTCCTGCACGTCAGCCGCCTCGCTTTCCGTGAGCAGCACCACCACTTTCTCTTCAGCCGTAAACCCGTTGTCAGCCAGGTCGCGCACGATCGCGCGCCGACCGGATCCGGGAGTGCCAATGATGAAGTAAACTGGGTTCATTTGCTTCGAAGATCGCCAAGAGGAACCAGATTGCAACCAAACCCATGCCGTGGCCGGTTTTGCCGGGAAGCGTCAGGAAATTCGCAGGTGCGGCGGACAACTTATTGGCAGGGCACCTATTGAGACTTACGTCAACAAGTGACACTGGCCGCTGCCTGATTGCGATGTTCCCCAACACACCCCGCCCTGACGGGCACCCCTCTTCCTAGAG
>JBDKHE010000442.1:0-4203 GCA_039797805.1 Verrucomicrobiota bacterium | reverse complement strand
AGTGTGATCGATCGGGGCTACGAACTCCCATTCCCGTGGCGAATGATGACAAGTGACCGCCTCCTGTGATTAAGGCTCTGTAGACTGAGATCCATAGTTCATCCATTCTCCCTTTCCCGTCCTTCCAACTTTTGCATTGGGCATCCTTTCTCCCTGCCCCCTTCTCCATGCTCCAGCCCCGAGCCGCCGAGGCTCCCCTCCCGACAATTGGCTTCACATAACCTCCCCTGCGGGGTTGAGTAGCCGCGACGATGAAGACTGACCCCGCCGCGCCGGCTGAACCACTGCACCTCCTCCGCCAGCAGCTCATTTTGGCCCAGGTCCGCATCATGGAGTTGGAGGACGCCTGCGACGAACTCGAGCCTCAGGTTGCGCGGTTGGAGAAACTCCTCACGGCCGCCCAAGCCCTCGCCGACACCAAGGCCGACGAAGCCGCCCACCTGGAGAAAGTCCGGGCCGGTTTGCAGGGTCAGTTCGACCACCTGCGCCACATGCAGCATGTGACCAACGAGGCCCTCAATGCGTGCCGCGCCGAGGCCGCCGCGCTGGCCGAACGCGAGAAGGCCCTGTTGTCCGAAACCGAGAATCTCCAGATCCTGACCCGCCAACTGGCCGAGTCTGGACGCGAACAGCTCGCCAAGATCGCTTCCCTGGAATCCGCACTGTCCACGCGTGACGCCGAACTCGCGGCCGCCCGCGCCGAGGTCACCACCCGCCTGGCCCGCATCACTGAACTCGATGCCGAACAGCGCGCCATGAAAGCCTCCCGCAGCTGGCGCTGGAGCGCCTGGCTGCGTTCACTCGAGCGCACGTTCGGCGGCAAGCGATGAGCAACCCTGCGTCACATCGGTTGCGCTCCGAGGTGGAAAGCCCCCGGCCCTTGCGGGCGCCGGCCGGGCGCGTCTCCCTCAAAGGTTGGTGTCTGCTCGCTGGTCACCCCAAGGCACCTGACGTGCGCGTCGTCACCGACGCCGGCACCCTGGCCCTCACCGCCCGCGTGGCCCGAAAAGACCTGAAAGCCCAGCTGCGCGGTGAACCGGCCGCCGGCCGATGTGGATTCCTCATCGAAGGCACGTTGCCGCCCGGCGTTTATCTCGCCCGTTTCGAGGCGCGGTTGCCGGATGGCACATGGCGACTCTTCAAGACGCTCAGCCTGGTGGTGGAGCCCCCGCCCTTTCTGGCGGCCATCGAGTCGCCCGTCGTGACCGGCACCGTGCGTGAGCGCGTGCATGTCGAGGGTTGGGCCTTTCACCCGGCGCATCTGGTCCAGGAACTCACGCTCCGCTACGGCCACCAGACCATCGCTTGCGACCTCGGCCGCAAGCGTCGCGATCTGTGGGAAACCCACGCCCACACGCCAAACGCCGCCTGGGCGGGTTTCAAGAGCCGGACCATCCTGTCCGCCGGACGCGGCAACCTGCGCCTGAAGGCCCGCCTGGCCGATGGCTCGATCGCCCTTAGCCGCACCTTGCTGCACATCGACGTCGCCACGGACGAAAACCACGACGCCAACATCCGTTTCGGTGCCAAGAGGATTTCCCTTCGCCCCGTGCCGGCCGTCACGGAACCACGCACCGGCGTGCTGCCCGCCCGCACGTTCAACGTGCTCTTCATCCTGCCCGGCAGCTTCGCGTCCAACAGCGCCCTGCATGTGGCCGGTCTGGCGAACGAATTCGCCCACTCCGGCCACGCGTGTGCCGTGGCCGTGTCGCATGACCTCTCCACGCTGAACCACCACCAAGCCCCGGCCTTCCGCGGCCTGCTCCATGAAACCGCGGCGGGCGGCGTCACCTTTCCCGATGGCCGTGGCCCGGACATCATCCATGCGTGGACCACGCGGGAAAACGTGCGCCGGCTCAGCGAGACCCTCCTCGCCCGTCAACCGGCCCGCCTGATCGTGCATTTGGAGGATCACGAAGCGGAGGTCCTTTCGCTTTCCGTCGGCATAACCCCGGCCGAGTTGGGCCGCTTGCCCGACGCGGAACTTGACCGGCTGATTCCCGCCGATCTTTCGCACCCGAAGCGCAGCCGTGACTTCCTGGCGCGGGCCACCGCCGTCACGGTCATCACCGAACGCCTGCGCGAACTGGTGCCCGCCGGCCTGCCCTGCCACACGGTCTGGCCCGCGGCCGATGCGCGCTACTTCCGGCCTCAACCCCTGCCTCGGAAATTCCGCCAATTGCTCGACCGCTCCCGCGGTGAAACCGTGCTCTTTTACCACGGTAACGTTCACGCCGCCAATGCCGGCGAGATGCGCGAGCTCTACGCCGCCGTGTTGGAGCTGAATCGGAGCGGGCAACCGGTGACGCTGATCCGCACCGGTCTCGACGCGGTGGATTTTCTGGGCGCGATGGCGGAAGAGGTTGCCCCGCATGTCCTCTCTTTGGGCCAGATCCTGCACCACCACCACCTGCCTGCCCTCATGGCCCTCGCCGACCTGTTCGTCCAACCTGGTCAGCCCGATGCCTTCAATGACTACCGCTTCCCGTCGAAGCTGCCGGAATTTTTCGCCCTCGGGCGACCGGTCATTCTGCCGCGCACCAACCTCGGCACTCAACTCCAGCACGGCATCGACGCCTATGTGTTGGACCGCGCCGATGCCGCCGGGATCGCCGCGGCCGTCACGGAACTCCGCCGGGACCGGGCTCTCTATGACCGGCTCTGCGCAGGCGCGCGGGCTTTCGCGTCCACCCACTTCAGCTGGCACCGCAGCGCCGAGGCCCTTGGTCAATTCTACGCCAGTCTGAGCCCCTTACCCTGATTCCCTTGTCCTTACCCCGCCCCAAAAGCCTTCTCGTGACCGGCGGTCGCGGCCGTCTGGCGTCGCTGGTCGCTGACTATTTTCGAGCCCCGGCCTACGAGGTCGCCCTTTTCTCGCGCGGCGCCGGCGCCGGCTTCAAGCCGTTGGCCGACGTGACGCAGCCGGCGATCTTGTCCGCGGCCGACACCGTGTTGCACCTCGCCTGGAGCACCTTGCCCGCGACTTCTGAACAAACCCCTGGCAGCGAAGCGCAGGCCGACCTGCCTGTCCTTGAAAAAATCCTCACTGCGCTCACTGCCCTGCCGGAAAACGCTCGTCCGCATTTTGTCTTCTTCTCATCAGGCGGGGCGGTCTACGGGAATGCGCCCGGACGCCCCAGCCGGGAGGACGACGGCTGCCACCCCATCGGACGTTACGGCCAGGCCAAGCTCGCCGCCGAGGCCATGATCATCAACGCCGCGGCGCGCCACGGCCTGCCCTGCACCATTCTGCGCATCTCGAATCCCTACGGCTATCCGGTGCCGCGAGGCCGCGTGCAGGGGATCATCCCTCACGCCATCCGGGCCGCGGTGGAAAACCAGCCGCTCACGCTCTGGGGTGACGGCCATGCCCGCAAGGACTTCATCTACTACACCGATTTCCTCTCGGCCGTCGCGGAGATCGTGGACCGGCGTCTGACCGGTGTCTTCAACATCTGCGCCGGCGAATCCCATACCGTCCACGAAATCATCCGGCTGGTGGAGGACCACACACACCGGCAGGTCAGCACCCGTACGACGCCCGCGCCGGCCTGGGACGTGCAGGACAGCCGCCTCGACAACACCCGTCTCGTCCAGGCCACGGGTTGGCGCCCGCAGGTCACCCTCGATGAAGGCGTGCGTCGCTCCACGGCCGGTTTTCTCGATCAATAGCCATGTCATCCGGCACTCCTCAGACTCCTTCGTCGCGGGCGCTGATCATCATGTTCGCCCTGGTGGTGGTGACCTCCCTTTGCCTGCTCACGCAATCCTGGCACGCCTCGATTCTCGATCGCTACGAATTCCGGCAGTTGCAGACCGCGCTGAGCACCTGGTGGATGGCTCAGGAGGGTTGGCATCTCGATTACCTGACCCCGCTTTTCGGCCCGCCTTGGTCGGTGCCGATGGAGTTTCCGACCTATCAGGTGCTCGTCGCCGGACTCCACCACTTCACCGGTCTGCCCATTGAGCAAGCGGGGCGTCTGATCGGTATCGTCATGCTGTTCGCCTGTCTGCCGGCGCTATATGACCTGCTCGAACTGGCCGCCATCCCCCCTTCCCGCCGGCTCGTGGTGCTCGCTGTTGTCCTCACCTCGCCGATCTACCTCTTCTTTGCGCGCACTTTCATGATCGAGACCACGGCGCTGTGTTTTGCCGTGTGGTTCCTCGCCCTCCTGCGCCGCACGCTGGCCAACCCGCGCTGGG
>JBDKHE010000441.1:0-3065 GCA_039797805.1 Verrucomicrobiota bacterium | reverse complement strand
CCATCGTGGTCGAAATCGCCCCACGTGGTGCCCGTGCCCCAAAGGGGATCGGCAACCCCGGCTTGGGCGGCGACATCGACGAAAGTGCCGTCGCCCTTATTTTTATAGAGGCGGTTTGGGCCCCGGTTGGTGACGTAAAGGTCCAGCAGGCCGTCATCGTCGAAGTCGACCCAAGTGGCGCCCATCCCGAAACCGTCCTGATCGGCCACTCCGGCTCGTGCTGTCGTGTCGGTGAAGGTGCCGTCGCTGTTGTTGCGAAAGAGTCGGTTTCCGGGAGGTAGTTTCTTCCCGGGGGCCGGCACGACGCCGGCATGACGAACCACGTAGAGATCCATGTAGCCGTCGCCGTCGTAATCGCCCCAGGCCAGCCCTGAACCGTTATCTTCGGGCAACGCGCGGTGTCGATGGTAGTCCGCGCTGGACAGTTGCAATCCGGCCGAAGCGGTAACGTCGGTAAATCGGATTGGGGTCTCGCGGGCGATGGCGTCTTGCTTGAACGTTGACGTGACGTCGGCCCGTGCGTCGGCCCGATCCGTGTCGCGCATTCGATCGATCCACCAGACCAACGCTCCGAGCACCAGCGTACCAAGGGCGATGGAGAGTGCGGACAACCAAAGCTTTCTCTGGCGCGCGGAGAGGCGAGGTCGGTGGGGATTTGGCATCAACGCGTGCTGGGCTGGTCTGCGACGGCCGGTTCCGTGCCGGTATGGGGGCTGATCACAATCTGGCAGGTTGCGGAACTCATGGTGACCGTGGGCTGAAAGACACCGCTATCGCGCTCCATCGTCGGCACGACGAGGTTGAGGAATTCCTGCCGATAACGGCGGCCGTTTAGGTCGGCGGTCACCGTAAGCGGACCGCGTGCCTGCGGCGGAACGGTAATACGATAAACCTGCTTGTCGGCATAGCGCGGGAATACGACTCGGTTGCCGGACCCGCCGGCTTTGCGCCAGAGATCGTGCCGGGTGATTTCCGTGCCGGTTTCATCCAGGGGCACTCCTTCCAGCACGAGCGTCCCGGCGTCGCGCGGTCGGCCCGGCTTATGCAGAACCCCGGGTTCATCGAAAATATCCCGCGTGACCGGATCGATTCCGCCCCATTCGGCGAGCAGATTGCCATCCGCATCGCGGACGGTCAGATGCACCCAAGCCCGGAGGAAATCCAAGGGGCCGGTGATGAAATTGTGACCCGCCTTCCGGTTCTTCACGACCACGGGCAGTTCAAACGTTTGCCCGGGAGCAGACGCAGCCGGCGCGAGAATCTCGACCGAAGCGACGGGACCGGCCGGCCACAGATCGGCGATTTCCGGAATGACGGTTTCGCCTCTCATCCACTCCTCGGTGAGTTTTTTCTGCTCCTCCCAATGAGGCAACTTGAGTACAGCCGGCATGAAAAGATTGGTGGCGATCGTACCGTGGTGACGATGCGAGCCATCGGAGGTTGAGCGACGAAGATCCCCCGCTTCACCGGCGCCCGGATCGCGGGAATGGGGGACCAGGCGCATGTGGCAGTCGCGACAATCCAGGGTCTTGTCCGGGTGGCCTTCGTTGAACCAGTGGCTCTTGCGCCACTCATCGAATTGATTTTGCGACGGACTGACGCCGAAGCGATTGAGGGCCTCCGGGATGAACTGCTTGTGACAGGCACCGCAGAATTCCGGCGTGCGCAGGATGTTGCGATCATAGTCCGCCAGATGCTGCCGGGGGTAGGCGCGGATGAGAAAATCGGACACGCTTTTTGCGATGCCCGTGCCCGACTCGCCCAGATATTTGGTGGGCGGGGTGAGCACGTAGTCGGCGTTGCCACGCTGGTCGACATGTGAAATCGAATGGCACACGGCACACGAGTTGCCCTCCTGCATGCCGGGAGCGGCAAGGCTGAGGTTCTGAATATCTTTCGCCCCGGCAAAGAGGGAAATGGGATCGTGGCAACCGGCGCAATATCGGGTATCGGCGGGGCTGCGATCCTGCGCGAAGTTCTTCTGCACGGCCTGAAACGGCGGGTTCATGGCAGAGAAGCGGTGGGCACTGGGCTCCCATTCGGCGAGAATCTGTTCATGGCACCCCGTCGTGCCGCACGAAGCCGAATTGGCCAGCACCGCGGGATTGATCAGGCCGCCAGTGGCGGTGCGGGCATAAGTCGGCGCGAACGGACTTCCGCGGTATTCGGCGAACTTCTGCGCATATTCGGGGAGCGAGTAGCCCGCCGGGATTGGCAAATCGACGGCGACGCGAGGAAGGAGCGTCGCCACCAACACCACCACCGCATAAAGTCCGCCAAGGATGGCCGCACCCGCCCACCAGCCGCGACGGAACCGGCGGGAAAATCCGGTGAGGCGGCCCAGATGCTCGCGGCGGCGCACGAACGCGAAGATTAGGTGGACCAGAATCACGACAGCCAAGGCCAGACCCGAGACGAGATGGATCTGATCCCAAAACGTGGAGCGGCGTCGGCCAAAGAGAGCCTCGGCTGTAACGACCAGCCCGCTAGCCATGCAGGCGGTAGTAAGCACCATCGCCGCGTAGCCGATCAGCTTCACCACTGAGAGCGTCTGGACGCGCCAATCGCGCAGGTGCCGAACCTGGTAAACCGCGTAAGGTCCGAGCAGCAGCAAACCGGCAATCCCATGCGCCAGCACCACCAGTTGCGAAACGACGGAGAACGGCGCGAGCAAGATCCACAGGCCAGTGGCGGTCTCGATCGACAGACCAAGCAGCACCACGAAAGTGAGTGCGGAGGTCCAGCCGGTGGCGGCCTGTTGTAGCAGAGGCGAGCTGAGGTTGCCGGAAGGTAAAACGGCGGAAGGAGAGGCGCTGTGGTCTGGGGTGGGGGGTGACTGATCGTTCATTGGGCGGTCATTTGGGGTTGCCGTGGACCACACTACGCGTCGCGAACTCTCTGGGCAGTCTTTAAGGGCGAAAGCTTGATCCAGATCAACTGAGGCGGTTTTTCTTCTGTGTTTTCAGGCTCGGTTGCGTGATTTTGAACGGCGATGCAACCGCCACCCCAAGGGCTGCCGCCGCTTCTGCGGGACCGGCGCTTCCGCCAGACAGGGACCCCACGGT
>JBDKHE010000440.1:0-8360 GCA_039797805.1 Verrucomicrobiota bacterium | reverse complement strand
CGCGTTGGATCACCGAAACCCGGGGAGCGTGCACTCAGCACGATCTTTGGCCGTGGTCCGCGCCGTGAGCCTTGTAGCACGCAAGGCCAGAACATTCCGTTCGAGCCGCGCACCGGATTCTGAATACATTCGATGGTGTCGGAAACACGGTAGGTGCCCGAGGGGAAGAAACAGGCCATTTGTCGGTCTCGCGCGAAATTCACGGCGTCCCGGATGGCCTGGGTCGAATCGCGCAACCCGGTGGGATCGGCTCCGAACGGCGTGGCCGTGACATCGACCAAGCCCCACCCCGCCAGCTCGCGATTACCGAGTTCCTTGGGGACATCCAATTTGAAACCGCCCGGCACCGGTCCGGTCACGTTCGCATGGAAGTAGTCCTTCTCCGGTGTCACCGGCGCCGCGCCACTGAGGGCCCCCGCAAACAGCAGACCGGCCGCCAGCCAGACGATGCGGCGAGCCAAGCGGTTGTCGCGATCACGTGGTGCGGTCGGCGATGACCGGAATGAAATGTCGGGCGAAGCGTATTTCATGGCTTCGGCTTCCGCGGCGCCTTTTGGGCGGGGGCCTTGGGGTGGAGCTCCAGGCCCAGAAACACGGGATCGATCAGTTCCTTGTTCCAAGCGCTCAGGGCGGCGGCGAGCCGCTTCGCGACTTTCGGTTCGGCCCGGGCGAGGTCGGTTTTTTCGCCCACATCCGCCGCGAGGTTGTAGAGCTGGTCGGGTTGATCCCCCATTCGGACGAGCTTCCAGTCGCGCTCCCGGATCGCCCATTGCTTGCCGCTGCGCCAGAAGAGCCGGTCGTGCGGCGCGCCGGTCTTTTCGCCGGTAAGGAACGGCAGCAGGTTCACGCTATCGTAGGACTGGTCCTTCGGCATCGGCGCGCCCGCCGCGCCGAGTGAGGTGGCGAACACGTCGAGCGCGCTGACCGGACGGTCGTCGGTCACGCCGGCGCCGAGCCGGCCCGGCCACGCCATCACGAACGGCACGCGGATGCCGCCCTCGTAGTTTGAGCCCTTCGCGCCGCGCAACGGGCGGTTATCCGCACCGCTGATCTTCGCCGGCGGTCCGCCGTTATCGCTAAAGAAATAGACCAGGGTGCGCCCTTCCTGTCCACTCTCGCGCAGCGCGGCCAGCGCCTCGCCGATCGCGTCGTCCATCAGGCTGATCTGCGCCGCATATTTCCGCCGGAGCGGATCCTTGATCGAGGCGAAACGCGCGAGCCGCTCCGCGGTGGGCTGCTGGGGATTGTGGGGCGCGTTGAACGCAAGATAGAGAAACCACGGTTGGTCCGGGTGCCGACGCACGAACGCTGCCGCCTCCTGCCCGAGGGCGGTGGTAAGATGCCCGGCCACCTTGACCGGGTGCCCGTTACGCTCCACGGGGACCGCATACTCGTCCTTCACATCCGGTTGCCAGTCCTGGAAGTGGTGGCCGCCGCCGATGAAGCCATAGGTCTCCATGAACCCGCGCCGGGCGGGCACGAATTCCGGCGCCGCGCCGAGATGCCATTTACCGACCCAGCCCGTGACGTAGCCGGCGTCGCGCAGGCGCGCCGGCAGCAGGGTTTCCGAGACGGGCAAGCCTTCGGCATGGTCCGTCGGGTCGTAGAACACGTTCCGCTCGTGTCCGAACCGCTGCTGGTAGCGGCCGGCCATCAGCCCTGCGCGGGACGGGCTGCAGAAGGCATGGGTGACGTAGCCGTTGGTGAAGCGGATGCCGCTGTCGGCCAGGCGATCAAGATTGGGCGTGACAATGTCTGGTGAGCCGTGGAAGCCGACATCGGCATAGCCCTGATCGTCGGAAACGATGAGCAGGATGTTCGGCCGCAGGTTGACGGAAGCGGCCTCCGCGCCGGCGGCGGACCAACCGAGGCACGGGGCGAATGTGAGCGCGAGGGCGGGGAGGATTTGACGGGGGTTCACGGGTGCAAGGGTTGGGCATTCAGACGAACGGTGGCCGGTTCGAGTCCTTCTGCGGAAACCGTGACTTCGACCGGGCCGGTCTGGTCGGTCGCCTGGTAGATGGCGAGGCACAGGCCCATGAAGGCATCGCGCGCCGCCGCCGGGGCCGGCGTGTGGTCGAGCACGTTGCCGTTCTCCGTGCCGAGGAGACGCAAGGGACCGCGGACGGAGAAAGTGATCCGGTTCGCGGCGGCGGGCACGAGCACGCCGTGCTCGTCCACCACACTCACGGTCGCGTGCACGGCATCGCGCCGGTTCGCCGTCAGCGTGGCGCGATCCACCTCGAGCTGCAGGCGGCGGGCGGGGCCGGCGGTGCGTTGCGTTGTTTCGGCGACGACCCGGCCATCGCGATAGGCGACCGCGCGCAGCACACCGGGGCGGTAGGGCACCTGCCAGACGATCTGCCAGTCAAGGGTCATGGGCTGGCGTCCGAGCGAGCGGCCGTCCTGGAAGAGCTCGACCTCCTCGGCGTTGGAGTAGGCGACGACGGGAATGGCCACACCCTCCTTGCCGGGGTGCGTCCAGTGGGGCAGCAGGTGGACCATCGGCCGCTTCGTCCAGAAGCTCTGGTAGAGATAATATTGGTCCTTGGGGAAGCCCGCCAGGTCCAGCAGACCCGAGGGGGTGGCCCGGGCGGGCCAGCGCGATTCGCCCAGGTAATCTATGCCGGTCCAGCGGAACTCGCCCATGACGTAGGGCCGGCTGGCGGTCAGTCGCCAGGAGTCGCGGGAATTGAGATAAATCGAATCGTTGTCGTAGGAGGAACGGGTAACGGGGCGATCGGGAACGAGCTCCTTCGTTTCCGGGAACACCTCCTGGGGCGCCAGGTCAGGCCCGGGAGAGTGGCCGGGCACCGCTTCGCGCATCCGGGTCGTGGTATGATAAACACCCCGCGTGTGCCCCGTGTGCGGGTGCTCGGTGCCGATGAATTTCCGGCCGGGATACTTGAGCCGGTCCTCATCGTAGAGAAAGACTCCGCCGCCGCCGTCATTGTATCCGGCGACATCGAAGGCGTCCGCGAAGCCGGAGCGGTTGGCTTCGGCCATGAAACTGGTGCCGCTGGTGACCGGTCGGGACGGGTCGAGCCGATGCACGGCCTCAACGAGCCCGCGCGCGTCCGCGACGGCCTCCGCCGTGCTGATTTCCCGCACCTCGTTGCCCACGCTCCACATGAAAATCGAAGGATGGTTCCGGTCGCGGCGGACCGCGTCCTCGACATCGCGCACCGCCCAGCCGGCGAAGAGTGTGTTGTAGCCGGCGGCCTGCATGTCCCGCTTGGCGACGCGCCATTCGTCAAGAGTCTCCGCCATGACGAGCAAGCCCAGCTCATCGCACAGGTCGTAGAATTCCGGCGCCATCGGCGCGTGCCCGGTGCGGATGGCGTTGCAGCCCGCAGCCTGGAGCAGCAGGAGTCGCCGGCGCAGGACATCCTCGGGCACCGCCGCGCCCACGGGGCCGGCGTCGTGGTGCAGGCACACGCCTTTCAGCTTGAGATTCCGGCCGTTCAGGGAAAAGCCCTGGTCAGCAGTGAATTCGAGACGTCGGACGCCAAACCTCGTGGCGAGGCTATCAACGATCCGGCCGGCCGCGCTGACGCTCGTTTCCACCGAGTAGAGCGCGGGAGAGTCCGGCGACCACAGCGCCGGTCGGGGCAGATCGACCGATTGGTCGAACCGGGCGGTGGCACCCGCGCGGATGGGCTGCGATTGCGGAGGCAGCTGCGCGACCACGCGGCCGTCCCGGCGGATCGTGTGAGCCACCGTGATGGCGGCGGTGTCGCGCCCCGCGTTGGCGACCGACGCCTCCACGCGGACGGTCGCCCGATCCCCGGTGACGGTGGGCGTGGTGACGAACACCCCGTCGGGGGCGACATGCACATCGGCGGTGGCCGTCAGCCAGACGTGCCGGTAGATGCCGCAGCCGGTATACCAGCGCGAGCTCGGCTGCACGGAATTGTCCACGCGCACGGCAATGACGTTGGGCCGGCCGTCGCCGTGCAGCCAGGGCGTGAGGTCGTGGTCGAAGCTCACGTAGCCGTAGGGCCGGCGGCCCAGCGCGTGGCCGTTGATCCAGACGTCGGCGTTCATATAGACGCCGTCGAAGGTGACGCGCACCCGTTTCCCTTCCGCGCCGGCAGGCAGGGTGAAGGATTTCCGATACCAACCCACGCCGCCGCCATAATAGCCCATCCGGCCGATGCCGGGATTGTCCTTGGAAATCGGGCCGAGGATGGCCCAGTCATGCGGCAGCAGGACGGGCTCCCAGCGGGTGTCGTCGAAGCTGGTGGCGTCCGCCCCGGCCGGATCGCCGAGGTGAAAGCGCCAGCCATCGTCCCAGTTGAGGTGCAGGCGCGGCGAGGACGTAGGTTCGGCGGCGGATGCCGGTGCGGGTAGGAGCAGCAGGGCGAGCGCGACGGTCGCGGCGGCGAGCCCCAGCGCGCGCGCGCAGTGATCCCAAGATTCCGCACAGCGGGCATGTAGGTGGCGCGCTGGAGCGCCACGTTGCGCGCGAGCGCGCAACCTACAAGGATCGCAAGATTGGTGCTTCATGTGCATCGTTTCGGTTCAGGGTTGGCGCGGCGCAGGCGGAGCAAATGACGTTGGGTAAACCAAGGCGGCGGTCCGGCCTTCAAGGACGGCGATGGCGTGGTTGAGGATGTATTGCGGCGGGTAGGTGCCGGGGGGCGTGGGCGTGGCGGCGGCGACCGCGCGTTTCATCGCGGGCAGCGCCGGGCGGGCCAGTTCGCCCAGGCGGTCGAGAATGTTGCCCGCCTGGAGAATGACTCCGGGGGGAGTGGGCTCCAGCACCAGGCGTTCGAGCACGGGCAGCGCCGCCTCAATCCGGCCGAGCCGGGCCAGCGCCTCGGCGGCGGCGGCGGCGACCGAGCCTGAACGGTCTTCAAGCCGGCGCCGGAGCGCCGCCTCGGCCGAGGCCGCCTGGTTCCCCAACAAGGTGCAGCCCTGTGCGGCCCACCAGCGCATCGGCTCGCTCTCGTCGTCAAGGGCGGCGATGAATCTGGGCAGATTCGCGGCGTCGCGGTCGGAGGCGAGGAGGGCGATATCCAGCACGCGGCTCACCGGCCAGGCGCCGGGCACGCGCGAGGCGTCGTAACCCTCGAGCGGGGAGCCCTCGGGCAGCAGGCCGTTGTCGTTGATCTCCACCATCCGCTGCCGCAGCCGCGCGCGCATCTTCTCCAGCGTGGCCCGGTGCGCCGGCGCGGAGGCGAGGTTGACGACGTTGTCGGGATCGGCCTCGAGGTCGTAGAGTTCCTCCGATGGTTTGGCGCCCCAGTAGCGGGCCGTTTCCGGCGTGAGCTGCCCCGCCGCGGCGAGCCGGGCCCAGGACTGGTAGCCCCGCGCCTTGAACATGTATTCGAGCGGCTGCACGTAGGCGATGTCCGGACGGAAATTGCGGATATAAAGCCAGCGCGAATCCACGACGGAGCGCATCATGTCGTAGCGCTCGTCC
This sequence comes from Verrucomicrobiota bacterium, assembly GCA_039797805.1. Taxonomy (GTDB): domain Bacteria; phylum Verrucomicrobiota; class Verrucomicrobiia; order Opitutales; family Opitutaceae; genus Lacunisphaera. The sequence continues at coordinate 2,932 of JBDKHE010000440.1, read as the reverse complement.
ATGCGGTCGCGGGTGGTGAAGACGAATTCGTTGGGCGCAGCCTTGGCCGGACCGGCGAACGCGCGGCCTTGCATGTAGGCGGGAATTTTCACGCCGGTGAGGGAGAGCACGGTCGGCGCGAAATCCACGAAGCTCACCGGCTCCTTGAGGCGCGAACCGGGCGCAGCCGGCGCGAGGTGGCGCCACTTCGGGGGATAGTAGACGATGAGCGGCACGTGCGTGCCGCTTTCCTGGAGGAAGCGTTTGCTGCGCGGCAGCACGCCGCCGTTGTCGGAATAATAAAAGACAATCGTGTTGTCAGCGAGGCCGTCCTTTTCGAGATCGCGCAATTTTTCGGCGATCTGTTCGTCCATGAGCCGGATGTGATTGTAGTAGCGCGCCCAGTCGGCGCGTATCTCCGGCGTGTCGGGCTGATACGGAGGGATGCGCACGTTCGCCGGATCCATCGGCGGAAAATCCAACGGCAGTTCCTTTTCGGGGAAAAGGCAGCTCTCGTGCGTCACTCCGTCATTGAAGACACTGAAGAAAGGCTGGCCGGAATTGGGGCGTTTACGCCAGTGGGCGGTCTGGCTAGATTCGTTCCATGCCTCCTTGGCACTGATGGGCGAATTGTAGTCCGTCTTGACGTTGTTGGAAGTGTAGTAACCCGCCTCGCGCAGTAACGCGGGGAAGCCTTTCAGCCAGGAGGGAATTTTCCCTTGGGCGCGCATGTGCTCTGCCGGCCCGGCCGTCGCCGCGTAGAGGCCCGTGATCAGGGTGAAGCGGGAGGGCGCGCAGACCGGCTGCGTGAAGCACCGCTCGTAGAGCACGCCATCGCGGGCGAGCCGGTCGAGCGTCGGGGTTTGGGCGAGGGGATCACCGTAGCAGCCCAGGAACGGGCCGTTGTCCTCGCTGACCAGCCAGAGGATGTTGGGCCGGTCCGTCCCGGTGGCGGCCAGGCCACCGGACGCGCAGAGCAGCAGGATCGTGAAGCGGAGCAGGGCGTTTTTCATGGGCGAATGGTTCTGATTTCGAACACCCGGGGGGTGAGTCGGTTGTCGGCACGGAAGGATACCTGGATCTCGTTCTTGCCGAGCAGGAGTTTGCCGGGGATCGCGTATTCAACCTCGATCATGTCGGGGTAAAGGCGCGGCTCCTTCCATGGGGCCTGGTGGGTGAGCAGGGTGTCCCCGATGTAGATGTCGGCTTCGACGTTCCAGGCGTGATCGGCGCTGTAGCGGCAAAGCAGCGTGGCGGCCCCCGCCGGCGGGACCTTCAGGCGGACGGAAAAGGACTGCCTGGACCCGGCCTGATGCCAGAGCCGGTGCATCAGCAGACCGCGATCCCCCCGGCCGCTGTTGCCGCCTTCCACCTGATGCGCCTGCACGGCAGCGGCATCGCTGAAATCGAGCCGGTCGATCGTGCGGGCATCCAGTTGCGCGGTCGCTTCGTGCGCGCGCTTCACCCCGGCGAGGTGCGCGGTCCAGCCCGCCTCGTCCACCTTGTCCCAATAGACCCCGTAGCTCCGATCCGGCAGCCGGTAGAAGGGCTGGAATACGACCTCGTGCGGCCGGGCCACGGCGGTCTTGAAGGTGAGCGGAGCCCCGGTGGGCTGGAGCCAGTCGCGCAGCGGCTTGTTTCCGGGCACGAGCAGGGGGACAAAGCCCGGTTCTTCCGTGGCGGGGTTCACGCTCGGTCCGAGATCGCCGGCCAGCAGAATCGGGCCGATGAACAGGGCCACGCGGTTCGGATTGTCCGCCATCGCCTCGCTGCGCAGGACGAACGGCGCCTGAAACACGACGCTGTCGCCATCGCGCCACTCGCGCTCAAGGGCGAGGTATTCGCCGGGCGCGGCGGTGATCGGCTGCGCGGCGCCGTTCACGCGCACGGTGACGCCGGCGACGGCCCAGGCGGGGTAGCGCAGGCGGAGGGTGAAGCGCGCCGGCTGGCGCAGTTTCAGCTGGAACACGGCGGAATCCTCATCGGGGAATTTCGTCTCCTGCCGGAGGGTCAGCCCCTTGGCCGCCCAGGTCACCTCGGAGGCGGCGAAAAGGTTCACATACAGGGTGTCCGCGCTGTGGCTGTAAATGTAGGTGGCATTGCGCGCGTAACTGTCGAAGCCGCTGCACACGCAGCAGGTGAAGGCGTCATAGAGGCTTTCCGGGGCGCGGCTGGCGCCGGATTTGAGCGGGAGAAAGTAACTGACCCCGCCATCCCTGACGTCCTGCGCGGGCAGGATATGGTTGAACAGCGCCCGCTCCATGTATTCGGCGTATTCGGCGCGCGGCGAGATGTTGAAGAGGAGCTGGGTGAGCCGGAGCATGTTGTAGACGTTGCAGTTCTCCTCCGTGTTATGGGTCAGCGTGTTGTTCAGGCTGTCGGGCGTGGTGAAATGCTCGTTCTGGCTGTTGCCGCCGGTGACGTAGCTGTGATGCCGCACCACTCGCTCCCAGAAAAATTCCGCGGTCTTCCGGTCAGTCGCGTCGCCGGTGTAGGGATAGCGGGAGGCCAGGCCGCTGAACTTGGGGAACTGGGTGTTCGCGTGTTTGCCAGCGAGATCGTCCCGCCCCGCCGCCGGGCCGTCCATCACCGCCGCATCATGCCAGCGGTGCGACATCTTCAGATAGCGGGCGTCGCCGGTGTCGGCATAGAGGTCAGCCAGCACCCAGTTCATCCCGCCCCATTCTATCGTCATCAGGTCCACCAGGTGCGCGTCGCTCACGCGGGCCATGTGCCGCTCCAGCCAGTCGCCAAGACGGATTTCAATCTGGAGCGCCTTCGCCTCGCCCGCGATCCGCCACGCGTCGCGGAGCCCGGAGAAGAGCTTTTCCAGGCTGTAGTAAGGGGTGGCAGTGCCCCGGGCCCAGCCGCTGAAACCCTGGAACTTGCCCTCCTGTTCGACGCGGGCGAAAACCGACCGGCCGTCGCGCACCCCGAGCAGGTAGCCGTCGGC
>JBDKHE010000439.1:0-3086 GCA_039797805.1 Verrucomicrobiota bacterium | reverse complement strand
AATGCATCGGCTCCCGTAATCGGGTTTCCGTTTCGGTAAAGCTGACCGTCATTTGCCTTGGCTGTTTGATGCTGCTCGCCGTCGGTCGGACCAGGCAATGGACGCCGAACCTCCAACACGTCTCCCGGCAAGCCCACCAGGCGTTTGATGTAATACTGATCGATTCCTATGCCGGGAATCTGCCGGGTGTGAAATACGAAGCCTTCCCCAACTTTGGGCGGTATGAAATTATACGTCAGCCGGTCCACAAACAACAGGTCGCCGGTCAAAATATCGAACGAAAGGATCTTTTCTCCCTTCTGCACCGTTTTCCCGATCGGAATCCAATAGACCCGCACATCAACCGTTTCGCCCCCGCTATGCGTTCGGATGATCGACGTCTCCACGGTCCGTCCTTCGGCCACCGCCTTCTGCCAGGCGCGGTACAACGCGTTGGGCTGGCCCGAGAAGGTCTTGTTGATCACATCGTCGAAGCCGTACTCCGAACGCCCCCAATCCGCCGGCACCGACAATTGTACCCGCTCATTGCCCACGGCCAGCGTGTAGTCCCGCATCACCGTGGGGAAAACAAAGAAGCTCCGGCCTGATCGCTCGTTGTAGGCCGCCGCAAAACCGGTAGGGCCATAGCGAAAGGCCGGGATCAACACCTCGCCGTCAGCCGGTGCCTTGAGGCTGTAGTTCATCGCCCCCAATCCCACCAACCGGGCCGCCTTGTTGAGCAGGCCGGGCTCAGCCTTTGGATCAAAAACCTCCGCCGTCATGCCGTAATACGTCGGCCACATGGAATTCGTCGGGATCTTGAACGGCTGGATGAAATACGCACGCAGACCGAGAATCACGATCGCCGCCACGAGAAAGAACTCGACGTTCTCGCTGAGCGAAGTTGTCGGGTAGATTCGTCCGCCGAGCTGCCGCATCACGGCCTCCAAACTGACAATGGCGGCCTGAACGGGCTCGGCCTTCTGTTTTTGTTTTACGCGGGTCTTGAGCTCGCCCATCGCGGACGCCAGCGATTGCAGCTGGGCCGCGGAAAGCAGGTCCTTGCGGAAGTCATGGACGCGCTGAGCCATTTCCAGCCAATGTTCGGCTTGTTTGCGCGTCTTGCGGTCGGCGGAGAGCAAAAAGTCAAACATGGCGGAAGGAATGAATCAGTTGTTCGTCTTCAGGACCTGGATGAAGGCATCAGGTGGGATCGAAACGCGGCCGATTTGTTTCATCTTCTTTTTGCCCTCTTTCTGTTTGTCGAGGAGCTTGCGCTTGCGGCTGATGTCACCGCCATAGCACTTGGAAGTGACGTCCTTGCGCATTTCGCGGACGTTGTCGCGGGCGATGATCTTGCCGCCGATGGCCGCCTGGACGGCAATCTTGAACATCTGGGGCGGAATGATGGCGGCGAGTTTCTCGCACAGCGCCCTGCCCTGCCCCTCAGCCTTGCTGCGGTGCACGATGCTGGAGAAGGCATCCACCGGATCGCCGTTCACCATGATGTCCATCTTGACGAGATCGGAAACCCGGTACTCGCCCAGCTCGTAATCCATGGAGCCGTAGCCCCGTGTGATGCTTTTCAGGCGATCATTGAAATCCACGAGAATCTCGTTCAGCGGCAACACACAGGTGAGCATGACGCGCGCACCGTCGAGCGTGTCGGTATGGTCGCAGGATCCGCGCTTCTCCATCACCAGACCCAGGATGTCGCCCATGAACTCGTTGGGAATATGGATCGACGCCTTGATGGTCGGCTCGCTGATATCCAGAATGCTGGCGGGATCAGGCAGATTGACCGGATTGTCGACATCCATGACGTCCCCGCTGTGCTGCTTCACCTTGTACACAACGCTCGGGTACGTGGAGATGATCTCGACGTCGTACTCGCGGCGGATGCGCTCCTGCACGACTTCCATGTGCAGCAGCCCGAGGAAACCGCAGCGGAAGCCGAAACCCAGGGCCACCGACGTCTCGGAAGAATAGATCAGAGCCGAGTCGTTGAGGCGCAGCTTGCCCAGGGCGACCTTGAGTTTCTCATAGTCGTTGGATTCCAGCGGATACAGGCCGCAATAGACCATCGGCCGGACTTCCTTGTAACCAGGCAGCATGTCGGTCGCGGGCTTGTTGGCGTGCGTGACCGTGTCGCCGATCTTGATCTCGTCGGTGCTCTTGATGTTGCTGACGATGTAGCCGACATCGCCGGGGCCCAGATGGCTGATCTTCTCCATGCCCGGCCGAAACACGCCGACTTCCTTCACTTCCGCGCGCTGACCCGTGCTCATCAGCATCATCATTTCGCCGGCCTTGAGCGTGCCCGAAAAAACACGGGCGTACGAAATCACACCCCGATAGGCATCGTACTTGGAGTCGAATACCAGGGCGCGCAAGGTGTCGTAGTTCGTCCAGCGCGGCGGCGGGATCCGGGTCACCACGGCCTCAAGGATGTCTTCGATGCCGATGCCCGACTTGCCACTGGCCAGGATCGCCTCCTCTCCGGGAATGGTGAGAATGTCTTCCAGCTGCTTGATGCAGAGTTCGAGGTTCGCACTGGGCAGGTCGATCTTGTTGATGACCGGGATAACCTTCAGTCCCTGGGCGAACGCCAGATGGGCATTGGCCACCGTCTGGGCTTCCACCCCCTGGGCAGCGTCGATCAGCAGCAAGGCGCCTTCGCAGGCCGCCAGCGAGCGCGACACCTCATAGGCGAAATCCACGTGGCCGGGCGTGTCCGTCAGGTGCAGCTTGTAGATGTTTCCATCCTTGGCGGGATACGTCATCACCACCGGGTGCATCTTGATCGTGATGCCCCGCTCCTTCTCCAGGTCCATCGAGTCCAGATGCTGGTCGGTCATCACCCGCTTGGTGATGGTGCTGGTGAACTCCAGCAAACGGTCAGACAGCGTCGTCTTGCCGTGATCGACGTGGGCAATGATGCAGAAATTCCGGGTGAGCGGTGCGGATGACATGCTTAGGCGGGTAGGTCCGTGCTTTCGGCAAACGATTTGACCACCCATGCTTTGTCCGTCCGCTTGGCCAGGCCGGCAAGCACCGCGCCCGGGCCACATTCCCAAAACTCGGTGGCGCCAGCGGCGACCGCGCTG
>JBDKHE010000438.1:0-2729 GCA_039797805.1 Verrucomicrobiota bacterium | reverse complement strand
GGTGCCCAATCCCGACGAGTTGCTGCACCCCGGCATGTTTGCCCGCATCGACGTGCTCCTGCCCGACGAGATGACCGTGATCGTCCTGCCGGCGACCGCGATCGTCTACAGTCCCTATGGCGACTCCGTCTACGTGGTCGCCAAGGACGACAAAGGGGTGCTGGCCGTCCAGCAGCGCTTCGTGCAGGTCGGCGCCAAGCGCGGCGACCAGATTTCCCTCCTGGGTGGCGTGAAGGCGGGCGAGGTGATCGTGACGGCCGGCCAAGGCAAACTTCGCCCCGGCGCCGCCGTCAAGGTGGACAATGCCGTCGTACCGACGAACAACCCCGCCCCGAAGCCTGCGGAGAGCTGAGCCGATGAACTTCACCGAGATTTTCATCCGGCGGCCCATTCTGGCGACCGTCCTCAATCTGTTTCTGCTCATCGCCGGCTGGCAGGCCATCAAGGCCCTGGTTGTCCGCCAATACCCTTACACCAGCAACGCCGTGGTCAGCGTCAGCGTGGCCTACCCTGGCGCCAACGCCGACTTGGTCCGCGGATTTGTCACCACGCCGCTGGAACGCGAAATCTCTTCGGCCGATGGCATCGACTACATCGAGTCCACCAGTCGGCAGGGTTCCGCCACGATCTCCGCGCGCCTGCGTCTCAACTACGATCCCAACGACGCCCTCACCCAGATCACCGCCAAGGTGAACCGCGTGAAGGGAGAGTTGCCCGCCGGTGCGGAAGATCCGGTGTTTGATGTCGCGGTCGGCGAGACCACCGCGTCCGCCTACCTCGGCTTCAGCAGCGAAACCATGGAGGGCAACCAGATCACCGACTACCTCACCCGGGTCGTCCAGCCGAAGCTCTCCACTGTGCCGGGCGTGCAGAAAGCCGACATCCTCGGCGGCCGCGTTTTCGCCATGCGCATCTGGCTGAAACCCGACCGGATGGCCGCCTTCGGCCTCGGAGCCGCCCAGGTGCGATCCGCCCTGGCCGCCCAGAACTATCTTTCCGCCGTGGGCCAGACCAAGGGCTCGATGCTCACGGTCAATCTCACCGCCGAGACCGACCTGCGCACCGCCGAGGGTTTCCGCAACATCATCATCCGCGAGAGCAACGGCGAGCTCGTGCGCCTGCGCGACATCGCCGACGTCGTGCTGGGGGCGGAAAACTACGACTCCCAGGTCAGCTTCTCGGGCATCAACGGCGTGTTCATCGGCATCTCGGTGCTGCCCACCGCCAACGCCATCGATGTCATCAAGGCCGTCCGGGCCGTCATGCCCGACATCCAGGCCCAGCTCCCGCCCGGCCTGAAGGGTCGCGTCGTGGCCGATTTCACCGAGTTCATCAACGACTCCATCACCGAGGTCATGCACACGCTGATCGAGGCGATGCTCATCGTGATCATCGTCATCTATCTGTTTCTGGGCTCGGTCCGCTCCGTTGTCATTCCCATCGTCGCCATCCCGCTCTCGTTAGTCGGCGCCTGCTTCCTGATGCTGGCGCTCGGATTTTCGATCAATCTCCTCACCCTGCTCGCCATGGTGCTGGCCATCGGCCTGGTCGTTGATGATGCCATCGTGGTGGTGGAGAACATCCACCGACACATTGAGGAGGGCCTCACGCCGTTCGCCGCCGCGGTCCGCGGCGCCCACGAACTGGTGGGGCCGGTCATCGCCATGACCATCACGCTGGCGGCGGTGTACGCGCCCGTGGGTTTCCAGGGCGGCCTGACCGGTGCGCTTTTCCGTGAGTTCGCCTTCACTCTCGCGGGCGCCGTCATCATCTCGGGCTTCGTGGCCCTCACCCTCTCCCCGATGATGTGCTCGCGCATCCTGAAGCATAACCCCAACCGGAAGGGCCTGGAGGCTTTCCTCGACCGCACCTTTGACCGGCTCCAGCAAGCCTATGAGCGGTTCCTGCACGGAGCCCTCAACACCCGTGCGGCCGTGTTCCTGGTCGCCGCATTGGTCTTTGCCTCGATCATTCCCTTTTTTCTCATGACCAAGAGCGAGCTGGCCCCGTCCGAGGACAGCGGCATCGTGCTCATGAGCCTGGAGGCCGCCCCCACCGCGACCGTCGAGCAGACCCTGATGTACTCGAACGAGGTCGTGAAGATGTTGCGCGCGGACTACCAGGACGAAACGGCCGAGACCTTTGTCATCGTCGGCCGCGGCGGCTCCGCCAACGGCGCGTTTATCGGCCTGCGTCTGAAGCCGTGGAGCCAGCGGGCCCGCAGCGCCCAGTCGCTGCAGCAGGAGATTCAGGGCAAGCTCAGTAGCATTGCCGGCGCCAAGGTGTCGTCCTTTCTGCGCCCACCCCTGCCCGGCTCCGCCGGCGGCTTGCCGGTGCAGATTGTGATCGGCTCGACCGAGTCGCATCCGCGCGTGGCCGAAGTCTCGGGGGAACTGCTGCAACGGGCCATGCGCAGCGGTCTCTTCATGTTTGGTGACACCAACCTCAAGTTCGACCAGCCGCAGGTAAACCTCGTGGTCGATCGGGAGAAGGCCGCCGCCCTCGGCATCAACATGCAGCAGCTCGGCGCCGACCTCGGTTCCATGCTGGGCGGCGGCTACGTGAACCGGTTCGCCATCGAGGGCCGCGCCTACAAGGTGGTGCCCCAGGTCACCCGGCTCTCCCGGCTCAACCCCGACCAGCTGGGCGACTACTACATCACCACCACCAAGGGCGAACTGGTCCCGCTTTCCGCTTTCGTGACCCCGGAGAACGTGGTGCAACCGCGC
>JBDKHE010000437.1:0-7166 GCA_039797805.1 Verrucomicrobiota bacterium | reverse complement strand
AAGGCGATCGATTTCGCCGGACCGGCGGATTTGCGTTCAAGAAGCTTACGTTTGAGATCAGCAGCGGACATGGAAACTTTGGGCGTGGGATTGGCAGGAGCAGCCGTTTGCACCGGAGCCTTGGCTTTGGCTGGTTTGGCGGGCGTGGCTGGCTTTGCTGGCTTGGCAGATTTGGAAGATTTGACCGGAGGAGCTTTGGCGGCGGGCTTTTTGGCCGGGGCCGGCTTGGCTGCGACAGGCTTCTTCTTGGCGGTGTGTTTCTTGCTCGTGGCCATAATCGGTAAATTGAGTTAGGAGTTAAGGACTTCCGCGCAGCGAGGACAAACTTCTACGTGAGACTTGGCGATCAAATTGGGGACCCAGCGCCAGCAACGGGGACAACGGGCTTGTCCCGTTTCCTGGGCATGGCGGGCGGTGATGGAAACTTCGGCGCCATCGCCGGGCGTGAGGGACAGGCTCGATACGATGAAAAACTCGGGAAGCGACGCGAGGTACCGGTTCAGGATCACCTGGGTTTCCGGGGTGCCACCAGCGAAGGCGAGGGTGGCATCGAGTGATTTTCCGATCGTGCCGGCCTGACGCAGCGGTTCAAGGGTCTCCGTCGCCTTGGCGCGAAGCTTGAAGAGCACCTCGAAGTCGGCCGCCAGGGCCGGATTCAACCAGGATTCCGGGGCAACCGGCCAGTCTTGCAGGTGAATGGAGTCGTTGGAGTATTCCTGGCCGGTCCGGGCAAAGCTCCAGGCTTCGTCGGTGGTGAAGGTCAGGAACGGTGCGAGGATCTTTACCAAGGCATCAAAGATCGCCGAGATGGCCGTCTGGGATGACCGGCGCAGGGGATGATCCGTGCCGAGCGTGTAGAGCCGGTCCTTCAGGATGTCGTGATAGACAGCCGACAGGGTGACGGAGCAGAACTGGTTGCAGAGCTGATAGACGCGGTGGAACTCGTAGGCGTCGTAGGCCTTGGTGCATTCGCCGATGAGAATGGCGGTCTGGTGCAAGGCCCAGCGATCGAGCGCGTCCATCGAGGCGACCGGCACCGTGTGCTTGCCGGCGTCGAAATCGAAGAGGTTCGAAAGCTGGAACCGGAAGGTGTTGCGGAAAAGCCGGTAGGCCTCGCCGACGTTCTTCAGGATCTCCTCGTCCACCGGGATGTCGTCGCGGAAATCCTGGGAAGTGATCCAGAGCCGGATGACATCGGCGCCGTGTTGGGCGATGTAGGCGTCGGCGGTCTGGGGCTTCTGGTAGGTCGAGCTCTTGGAGATCTTCTGGCGGTTCTTGTCGACGATGAAGCCGTGGGTGAGAACGGCCTTGTAGGGAGCGGCGCCCCACGAGATGACGCTGTTCCAAAGGGAGGACTGGAACCAGCCGCGGTGTTGATCGCTGCCTTCGAGGTAAAGATCGGCCGGCCAGGAGGTGCCGCCTTGGCCGCGCTTGAGGACCGCGGCCTGGGTGGAGCCGGAATCGATCCACACGTCGAGGGTATCGCGGCCGCAGGTGAGGGCGTGGGCTGCGGGCCAGTCGGCGGGCAACTTGACGCCGGCGAGGATCTGCTCCGCCGTCGAATCGTACCAGAAATTCGTGCCCTCGGTGGCGATCTTTTCGGCCACGGCGCGGATGACACCGGCGTCGAGCCAGGCTTTCTTGTCCGGGCCGTAGAATGCGATGATGGGCACGCCCCAGGAGCGCTGGCGGCTGATGCACCAGTCCGGACGCGATTCCACGGCACCACGGATACGTGCTTCGCCCCAGGCTGGGATCCAGCCCTGGTTTTGCGCGATCTTGGTGATCTCGCCCAAGGCGATCTGGCGGTGACCCGCCTTGTCGAGCGACACGAACCACTGGTCGACGGCGCGGAAAATGATGGGGGTCTTGGAACGCCAGCAGTGCGGGTAGCTGTGCGGGTACTTGGCCTTGGCCAGCAAGGCGCCGGCATCGGCCAGCTTCTTGAGCACGCCGAGATTGGCGGGCGCAGGCTTCTTGGCGGCGAGATCCTCAACCGACTCCAAGGTCGTCAGGCCCACCAGATCGGCGGGGATACGGCCGTCGTCCAGGTATTTGCCGTCGTCGCCGACCGGGCAGTAGACTTCGAGGCCGTTCTTCAGACCGGTGAGATAGTCGTCCTGACCGTGACCGGGGGCCGTGTGCACGCAGCCGGTGCCGCTGTCGATGGTGACGTAATCCGCGAGGACAACCGGGGAGGCGCGGTCGATAAAGGGATGGCGGGCCTGGAGCTTTTCCAGCTTGGCGCCCGGCAGCGTCAGCACGACGGACGGTTGGGCTTCCAGCTTGGCCGCAGTGGCCACCGAACCCAGCAGGGCTGAGGCCACGATGATCCGTTCCGTGCCAAGATCGGCCACCACGTAGTCGACCTCGGGGTGCAGCGCGATGGCGAGATTGGCGGGGATGGTCCAGGGGGTCGTCGTCCAGATGACGATGCTGAGCGGCTTGTCCGTCGGCAGGCCGTACTTCTGCGCCTCAGCAGCGGGCACGACGAATTTTACCCAAATCGCGATGGAGATGTGCTCCTTGTACTCGATCTCCGCCTCGGCGAGGGCGGTTTCGAAGGGGATGGACCAATAGACGGGTTTCTTGCTGCGGTAGACGAGGCCTTGTTCGACGAAAGAGGCGAAGGTGCGCAGGATGTCCGCCTCGAAGGCAGGTGCCTTGGTCTTGTACTCGTTGGCCCAGTCGGCGAGCACGCCGATGCGCTTGAACTGCGTCGTCTGCTTGCCGATCCAGGTTTCGGAAAACGCGTCGCACTTGGCCCGCAGTTCGGCGGTGGTGAGAGTAAGGTTCTGGGCCCGGATTTCCTGTGAAACCTTCTGCTCGATGGGGAGGCCGTGGCAGTCCCAGCCGGGCACGTAGGGCGTGCGGAATCCGCGCATGGACTTGTAGCGGTTGACGAAGTCCTTGAGGGACTTGTTCAACGCGGTCCCGATGTGGACATCACCGTTGGTGAAGGGCGGGCCGTCGTGCAACACGAAGGCAGGCCGGTTGGCGCGGGCGGCCTGGATTTTGCCGTACAGGTCGAGCTTGTCCCAGTGGGCCACGCGTCCTGGCTCGCGTTTGACCAGATCGGCCCGCATGGGGAAATCGGTCTTGGGGAGTAGCAGCGAGTTTTTCAAGTCTTGGGCCATGTAAATAAAAGCGCCGGAAGCTACTCCCGCAGGGCCAAGTATCAAGTGCCAAGTGGGGATGTGCGGCCCGGGAAGGCAACTATCGTCCCGCCGCCCAGAAATGGGGGCGTTTTGCCGCGGAAACGGCCGGATTCGTCAGGCGCCGGACACCCGCTCGGCCAGTTTCTGGCCGGCCTTGATGCAATCGGGCACGGAAATGCCGTCCCGGGCATTGCCGCCGATGAAGAGCCCGGCGTGCTGCTTCTCGAGATTGGCCATGGTTTCCTGCCAGCGCTCGTAGCCCAGCACGTACTGGGGAATGGCGCGCGGCCAGAAGGCATGCCGCATGAACACCGGCGGTCCCTCGGCCCCAACCAAGTCGCGGAGGTCGGGCTGGATCCGGGCAAGAATCTGTTCGACCGGGAGCCGGGCCAGCTCGGGCTGACGCATGCCGCCAACGAAGACCGTTAGGGCCACATGGCCCTCCGGCGCGCGGCCCGGGTACAAGGAGGAGGAAAAGAGGATGCCGAGCACGTGGCGCTGCTCAATCGAGGGGACCAGACCGCCGAAGCCGTCGAGCGGATGAGAAACTTGTGCGCGCCGGTAACCGAGATACAGGGAACTGACCGGAGGCTGGGGAATGCTGTCCAGACTCGCGAGGGGGCGTTCACCGAGCGTGCCGACCGCCAATTGGGCGAGGGCCCCGGCGGGCGCCGCCAGGGCGATGACATCAAAATCGCCGTAGGCGGTCTGACCGTCCTTTTGCCAGAGCAGGCGGTGCGGTTGGCCGGACAGGAGCGTCGTGACCGTGGTGTTCAGCTGCAGCGAACCCGCGGGCAGTCGTGCGGCGAGGGCATCTGTCAACGTCTGCAATCCTCGCTGAAACGAAATGATGGGCGCCACGCCGGGTTCGCCGGCGGCTTTCCGGGCCTTGGCGCCGGCCATCATCCCGCGCAGCAGCGAGCCGTGGGAGCGCTCGGCGGCCAGCAGGGTGGGGAAGGCGTGGCGGACGGACAGCTTCTCCGGATCGCCGGCGTAGATTCCCGCGATGAGCGGGTTGACGGCATAGTCGACCAGCTCCTGCGTGAAATGGGATCGCACCAGACTGGCGAGACTCAGGTCTGAGGTGCGGGTGCGCGGTCGCGTAAGCAGCTCGGTCAGGAGCGAGAGCTTGGTCCGGAAGCCGAAGAGAGGCGTGCGAATCAGGGCCGGCGGCGACGACGGAACGGGCACGAACCGGCCGTTGCGCACGAGGAAGCGGCGCTTGGCCTCGGGATTGGCTTTGACGAGCTCGGATTCGAGGCCGAGGTCGGCAACCAGTTTCCTCACCTCGGGGCCATATTGGAGGGAGTTCGGGCCCGACTCGACCAACCAGCCGTCCTCGCTGGTGGAACGGATTGAGCCGCCCGGCTGGGCACTGCGCTCGAAGACGGTGACGCGGAAACCGCGTTCGTGGAGGCGGAGGGCCGCGGTCAGGCCGGTGATGCCGGCGCCGACGATGGCGACACGCGTGGAAGGGGTGGCGGACATGGGATTGGGGACAATAGTACGACTAAGCACTATCCCCGGCTGCGCAAATTTTGGCGAGGGTTGGGCCGATTGAGGCTATTTCCACGTGGTGACAGTATCGACCAACGTTTCCATGCACGCGATTTTGGCCTGGGGCATGATGCCGTGACCGAGGTTGAAGATGTGTCCGGCGGAACCCCGCATGGATTCGAGCAGGCGGGTGGTTTCGGCCCGGACGATGTCCGGCGTGGTGTTCATGAGCACAGGATCGAGATTGCCCTGCAACGCGATGTTGGCGGGCACGAGACGGCGCACCACGCCGAGGTCGACGGTCCAGTCCACCCCGAGCACGCGGGCGCCGGAGAATGCCATGTCCGTGAACTGCGAGGCCACGCCCTTGGCATAGAGAATGACCGGGAAATCCTTCGGCAGTGCAGCAATGATGTCCCGCATCCAGCGGAGCGACGCCGCCTCGTAGTCGGGTCCGGCAATGATGCCGCCCCAGGAGTCGAACAGCTGGATCGCATCGGCGCCGGCCTTGATCTGCATCTTGAAATACTCGATCAGCGCCGCGGTGAGTTTTTCCATCAGGGCGTTGAAGAACGGCCGGTCCGTGTAGAACAGCTGCTTGATCCGGATGTAGTCATCGGAACTGCCGCCCTCGACCATGTAGGTGGCCAGGGTCCAGGGTGAGCCGCCGAAGCCGAGCAAGGCGCGCGAGCCTTTCAGCTCGGTCTTCACGAGGGCGAGGGCCTGGGCGACATAGTCGAGGCGTTGGGCCACGCCGCTGGGGTCGAGCCGGTCGAGCTGGCTGCGGTCATCAAGCCGGAATTCCATCTCGATGCCGCCCGCGTCGCGAAACTTGTACCCCTGGCCGAGTGCCTCGGGGATCACGAGGATGTCGGAGAAAATGATGGCGGCATCGAGGGCGAAGCGGCGCAACGGTTGCAGCGTGACCTCCGCGGCCAGGGCGGGCGTGCGCACCATCTCGAGAAAGGAATGGCGGGTCTTGAGGTCGCGGTACTCCGGCAGGTAGCGGCCGGCCTGGCGCATGATCCAGACCGGAGGCCGGTCGAGCGGCTGGCAGGCACAGGCGGAGAGAAAGCGTTCGCGGGATGTCATGGAAGAAAAGTAGCGGGGAGTGGGTGGTGGGTAGCGAGCACGATCTCAGCCTTGGACCCATTCGCGGGGTTTCAGAAAAACGTCATGGAGCCGGGCCTCGGGGGAGCCGGGCTCGGGTTTCCAATCGTAGCGCCAGGCCACGAGCGGAGGCAGCGACATCAAGATGGATTCGGTGCGACCGCCGCTTTGCAGCCCGAAGTGGGTGCCGCGGTCCCAGACAAGGTTGAACTCCACATAGCGTCCGCGACGATAAAGCTGGAAGTCGCGTTCGCGCTGACCGTGCGCCAGGCCTTTGCGCCGCCCGACGATCGGGAGGTAGGCGGGCAGAAACGCGTCACCGACCGAGCGCATCAGATCGAAGCTGGCGGCGAAACCCGGGGCGTTGAAATCGTCGAAGAAGACGCCGCCGATCCCACGGGGCTCGCTCCGGTGCTTGAGGTAGAAATAGTCGTCACACCACTTCTTGAAGCGCGGGTAGTGTTCCCCGGCGGCCGCCTGGGCCGTGCGGTGCCAGTGGACGGCATCCTCCTCGAACCCATAATAGGGGGTGAGGTCAAAGCCGCCGCCAAACCACCAGACCGGCGTGGACGGACCCGCGGGCTCCGGGTTGCCGGCCAGAAAGAACCGCACGTTCATGTGGCTTGTCGGGACGTATGGGTTGCGGGGGTGAATCACCAACGAGACCCCCAGCGCGTGGAAAGGCTTGCCCGCGAGTTCCGGCCGGCTGGCGGTCGCGGACGGGGGTAGGGTGGAACCGGACACATGCGAGAAACCGACTCCCGCTTTTTCGAAGACCGCACCTTCGCTCATGACCCGGGACCTGCCACCGCCCCCTTCCGGACGGGTCCACGCGTCTTCCTGAAATCTTCCCTGACCGTCGATTTGCTCCAGGCCGGAGCAGATGGAATCATGGAGCGAAAGAAGGTAGTTGCGGACGGCGGTAAGGTCGGGAGGCATGGCGGTCTGGCTTCAAGTAGCCACAAAGCGGGTGGAAAATACATGCCAAATCTGCGTCTGGGCTTCCCGCGGAGGAACATCTGCCCTTTAACCGAGTCCAAAGCTTGGCAGACACCCCCTTCACCCCATGACAAGCTGCACCCGCCTCGGATTTTGCCTGATCGCTCTCAGCTTGGGAACGCTTTGGTCAGGATGTGCCAGCCGCTCCTACTCAAATGCGAATCGGGGAGGTTCCGCGCGTGATTTTGAGATCGTCGAGACGGCCACCAAACGTGAGTTGACGACCAAGGAGATGAACCAGCTGCGAGTTATGGTGGCCGAGTACCTTGCCAAAGAAGGCGTAAAGGAGGGCGGGGATTACTATGTTAAGATCTTCCTGGCGCCGGATCAGCCCGGGGCCCCGGAGGAATGGGTCGTGGTTCGCTTCACCCAGGCGAGCAGCTACACGGCGACGCGCTTCAC
>JBDKHE010000436.1:0-6701 GCA_039797805.1 Verrucomicrobiota bacterium | reverse complement strand
CCTCCGCGGTGGCTTTTTTATTTCCGAAACCTACCCGGGGTCCCCAGCGTCACTAAAAAGCTTAAACTTTCGCCCCTTTTCGCGTGTCATCTTCCCAGACCAAGCCCGAACCACTCATGAGCCACCTCGCCCGCCGATTCCTCCCTCTCTTCATCATCGCTCTGACAAGCACCAGCCTGCTGACCGCCCAGAACACCGCCCCCGAGCTGACCCTGGAGCAATGCATTGAACGCGCCCTCCAGAAGAATTTCAGCCTCGAGGTCGGCCGCTTTGCTCCCGAAATCGCCAAGGACAGCATCGTCGTGTCCAAGGGTGGCTATGAACCCCAGTTGACCGTCACCGCCAGCACGGGCAAGGACACCTTCGGCGCGACCGGCACGAGCACCGGCTCCTCCAGCCGCAGTTCCGACCTCCGCGTGGGCGTCTCCCAGCGGCTTTACTCGGGCACGACGCTCAGCGCCAGCAGCCGGCTGGATCGTTCGTCTTCCAACCCCGCCTTGTCCCTCAATCCGGCCTACAACGCCGACCTGACCCTCTCCGCCCGCCAGTCCCTCCTCAGCGGTCTCGGCACCAAGGTCAACCGCGCGGCGGTCGAACGGGCGGAAATCGGATTCCAGCGCGCCAACCTCGACTACAAGTCCCAGGTTCTGGACGTCATCGAGGCCACCGAAAACGCCTACTACAACCTCGTCAATGCCCGCGAACAGCTGGCCGTCCGCAACTCCTCCCTCGCTCTTTCCCAGAAACTCTATGACGAGGCCAAGACCCGCCGCGATACCGGCGTCGCCACTGATCTGGACGTCCTGCAGGCCGAGGTCGGCGTCGCCAACAGCCGCCGCAGCGTTATCCTCGCCGAGCAGACGGTGAAGGACCGGCAGGACGGCCTGCTCGCCCTCATCGGCCAGTTTGAGCTGGAGAACGAGGTCGGCACGGTCCGCTTCAAGGAATTCACCGACGCCCTGCCGGTCTTCGCCTCGTCGTACGCCATGGCCAAGCAAAACCAGCCCGATTACCTTTCCTCCCTCGCGGCCATTGAACAGTACACCCTCGACCTCGCCGTCGCCCGCGACAATGCCCGCCCCGACCTCAGCGTCGGCGCCGCCCTCGGCATGAACGGTCGCAATGGCAGCGGCAGCAGCGCCTTCAACAACGCCCTCGACCGGCAGAATCACTCGTGGCAGGTGGACCTCTCGTTCAGCTATCCCATCGGCCAGGCCTCCGACAAGGCCCGCGAACGCCAGAGCCTGGCCACGCTCAACCGCGAACGCGCCCGCCTCCGCCAGCTCGAGCAGAGCATCGAGGTCGAGGTGCGTGCCGCGGTCCGCTCCGTCGAGACCAACACCGAAAGCGTGAAAATCGCCAAGCTCGCCTCCGATCTCAGCGTGAAACAGTACGAACTGGAAAAGGCCAAATTCGACGCCGGCCTCTCGACCAGCCGCCTCGTGCTCCAGGCCCAGACCGATCTGGAATCCGCCCGCTTCAGCGAACTGCAGGCCCGCGTGACGCTGCACAACTCGATCGCCGCCCTCCACCGCATCGAAGGCAGCTCCCTGCAGCGCTATGCGGTGCAGTTGCCGTAAGCGGCCCCGGGCCTCACCAAACAAGTCCGGTCTCGCACAAGCAGAAGCCCCGACCTCCACGTCGGGCTTCGCCGCATTGATGTGATGGAAGCCCCGCTCTGAAGGTAATAGGTGCGCTGGCGGTCATGACACTGCGGGAGCGAGCTCGCTCGCGACTCAGGACGTGAAATCCCGGACCCGGCATGTCGCGAGCAAGCTCGCTCCCACAGAGATTTCCTGGTCTCTGTGACTCACCTCATCTCCCGATTCGTCGTTGATACCGCTTTGGCCGGCACTGCCGGCACCACTGCAATCAGACGCAGGTTCCACTCTGTGCCTGATTCACTCGTTGCCATCCTCGGTCGGCGGGGCTTTCCTGACAGCTCGTATGAGCAAAAAGGCTTCTCCTCCGCCACCAGCACCCTCGACCGCTTGGTCCGCACTTTTGCTGAGCGGAATCATCGGTCTGCTGGCCGGCGCAACCATTACCTATTTCCTGATGCGTCCGCGGGCAGCCACGATGCCCTCGGTAACCACCGGGAAAATCATGCCGGTGGCCGCCACGAATCCCGACCCGTCCAAGCATCTGCCGGACCCCAGTCTCACCGCCGGCCAGACCCCGGCGCAGGCCGATCGCACGCTGGGCAATTTCTACTACGACCACCAGAACTGGGCCAAGGCGATCGAACACTATCAGTCCGCCATCCGCCAAGGCAGTGATGACGCGGACATCCGCACGGATTTGGGAAATGCCTATCGTTTCTCCGGCCGTCCGGAGGATGCCCTCGCGCAGTATGGCGCCGCCCGGAAGATGAATCCGGACCATGAATTCAGCCTCTTCAATCAGGGCGGCCTGTACCTGGAGGACCTCAAGCAGCCCGCAAGGGCTGTGGAAATCTGGCAGGAATACCTGGTGCGCTTCCCCAACGGAGCCAACGTCCAGGCAGCCCGCCTGCTGATCAACCAGGCCCTTGGGAACGGCCCCGACCCCCAACTTCCGACGACCGGCCCGGCCCCGCAACTTCCGGCCAGCTCCGGCACCGAGGACCTCATCCTGCGGCAGATTCAGTCAGGAAAAACCAAACCGTCGTCCCCCTGATCATGGCCGACGCCTTGAAATACGGACTGCTGGCCTGCCTGGGGATGGCTGCCTGGATGCTCGCCGAGTTTGCCCTCGGACTTCACGGAAGCCGTCTGGCCATCGGCCACTACACCAGCCACGGCGTGGAGGTGATTCTCGTGCTCTCGCTCTGGCGCTTGCATCATCACCAGCTCTATGCGGCCAACCGGTACTGGCTGCCCCTTTGGCAGGCCCTCCTCCATGGCATGCTGACCAGCGTGGTTGCCGCCATGGGCCTGTACGTCTTCATCACGCTTTATCTCCACTACCTGAACCCGTTTTTCCCGGACAACTACCTGCAATGGCTGGTCGGCACCTGGCGCGACGAGGGCATCACCGAGCTGGTTATCCGGGAAAGAGCGCAGGCTTTCCGCTGGTCGTTCGGACCGGTCGGCCGGCTGCTGAACACCTTCGGCACCTGCATGCTGATCAGCCTCGTGGCCTCACCCTTGCTGGCGCTCTGGCTGAATTGGCGCCGCAAAGAGATCGTCCAAACCAGCTGACCCGGCCGGCACCTGCGCGTGCGGGGGCAACTGGGTCCGAAACCACGTGCGTTGCTTGCGCACCAGATGCCGGGTGTTTTGCGCGATCGTGGCCGCAAGGTCCGCCTCCGCGAGGCGGCCCTCAATCACGTCGATCGTTTCCCGGTAGCCGATCGCCCCGGCCGCGCTGGCGTTTTGCTTCAGCCCCTGGTCGAGCAGCGCCCGCACCTCGGCCACCAGGCCTGCCTGCAGCATCTGCTCAACCCGCCGCGCAATGCGGACGGCCAGCTCATCCGGTTCTCGCACCAGTTCGCAAAGCCTGACTTCGTGTCCGGCAAACGGCGCCGGTTGCGCCGCAAACGCCGCCTGCAACTCCTGCAAGGTCCGGCCCGACGCCAGACACCGCTCCAAGGCGCGCGTCACGCGGCGCGGATTCTTCACGTCGAGCGGACCCACGCCATCCGGATTGAGCTTCCGCAGCTCGGCCAACACCGCGGACAACCCCGAGCGCTCCAACCGCTCCCGCACGCCGCTCCGGATGTCCGGCGGCACCGCCACGTCATCGGCCACCGGGGCGAAGAAAGCTTTCAGATAGAACCCGCTGCCGCCCGTGACGAGCACGGCCTTGCCCCGGCCCAGGATATCCGCGACCGCCGCCCGCGCCAGGGTCACGTAGCGGGTGATGTCCATCTGTTGGCTGACGGGACACACATCCACGAGGTGGTGGGGCACCCGCGCGAGTTCGGCCGGCGTCGGCTTGGCCGTGCCGATATCCGCCCCGCGATAAAACAACAGTGAATCACACGAAATGATCTCGGCGTCCCGGGCCTCGGCCCACCGCAACGCCAGCTCCGTCTTGCCGACGGCGGTGCAACCGGTGAGGACATGAATCGTGCCGACCATGGACAGAGGGAAGCAAGCGTTCCGCCTACGGCAAAGCCCGATTTGCGAAAAGACCAAGGCCCGACCAAGCCCCCGCCAACCCAAAGCGGACCTTCGGCGCGGCTCGACCGGTCGCGTGCCACCGGTGCGTCGCATCCGAATCGTCACAACAAAATCCGTGCAATCCGGGCCATCCTCGGCTTCCTTGGGCTTTTCGACTCTTGAAAGCCCGGTTCATTTTCAATCCGCACTCCGGCAGCAACCGCCGCAATCCCCACCTCCGCGACCGGGCCAAGGAGTTCATTGCCCAACATGGCTGGGACGCGACGGTCGTCTCCACCGAGCGCCCGCGTCATGCCACGGAGCTCGCCCGGCAGGCCGTGGACGAAGGCTGCACACTCGTGGTCGCGATTGGTGGCGACGGCACGATGAATGAGGTCGCCTGCGCCCTGATCGATTCCCCGACCTGCTTTGGGCTCATTCCCTGCGGCTCGGGCAACGGCTTGGGGCGCCACCTCGGTATCCGCCGGCCGGGTCGCGGGGCTTTTCAAACCCTGCTGAACGGACGCCCGCTGGCCATCGACACCGGCATGGTGAACACCGATCCCTTCTTCTGTGTCGCCGGCACCGGCTTCGAGTCGGTCATCGCGAGCCGGTTCGCGACGCTCACCTCCCGGGGGTTCTCCGGCTATCTGCGCACCGGCATCCAGGCCTGGCGGACCTACCGGCCGGAACGCTATGTGATCCACCACGCCCAGGGCCGCGACTCCATCGAAGCCTTCACCTTGGCGATCTCCAATTCCTCGCAGTACGGCAACAATGCCTACATCGCGCCCGGTGCCTCAGTCAGCGACGGCTTGCTCGATCTCACGGCGGTGCCGCGCATCGGCCTGCACAACGCCGTGCCCCTGCTTTGGCGCCTCTTTAACGGCTCGCTCAACCGGGTCGCCTCCGTGCGCCAGTGGCAGGGCGAACGGTTTGTGATCGAGCGGGAGCGGCCGGGTTGGATCCACACCGATGGCGAACCCCGGGCCGAGGTCTCGCGCCTCGAGATCAGCGTGCGACCGCGCAGCCTGCGCATCATGGTCCCGTCCGGGGACCTCAAACCTTGATGGAGCCGGCCGCAGCGGCCGTCATCACGCGGTTGCGTCCGTGGCGTTTTGCCGAGTAAAGGGCCCTGTCCGCCAGTTCGAAGAGTGCCTGGGTCGTGTCGGCATCATCCGGCATCATGGCGATGCCCGCCGACAGGGTGACCTTCACAGTGCCGGCGCCATCGGGCAGCGTGCAGGGAGTCGCGGCCAACAGGGCCAGCAGCCGCTCCATGGTTTGACGGGCGTCCTCCAGCGTGGTCTCAACAATGATGATGGCAAATTCCTCGCCCCCCACCCGCGCGAGGTGATCCACTGTCCGGATCTGGGTGTCGAGGAAGCCGGCGACATGCTTGAGGACGACGTCGCCCGCGGCATGGCCGTAGGTGTCGTTGACCACCTTGAAGAAATCGATGTCCGCCACCACCAGCGCAAAGGGTCGCTGAAAGCGCGCGCACCGCTGCCACTCCTCGGTGAGGAGGCGTTCAAACTCGCGACGGTTCTTGAGGCCGGTGAGGCCGTCCCGAATCGAGAGCAGCCGCAGTTGTTCCAGCGTGTCACCCAGCTTGCGGGCGTAGCGCACGGAGCGCGCCAGCATGCGGGGCGTGAACTCGGCCTTGACGAGAAAGTCCATCGCGCCGGCCTGCAACGCCGCTTCGTCCAGCGAGGGATCGGTCTCCGCCGTGAGAAAAACCGTGGGGGTGGTGTTGCCGTCGGCGCGGGCCGACTTGAGCAGGGCCAGCCCGTCCTTGCCGTCGTCGAGCCGGTAGTCGAGCAGGCACACGGCGTAACCGCCGCCCATCAGCTTGGCCAGGCCTTCATCGTAGGTGCCGGCCCAGTCCAGTTCCCACGGTCCGTCCGAGAACCGCGGGACCATGCGGGAAAGCATCTCCTGCGCAGTGGGATTGTCGTCAATGAGGAGGATGCGCTTCACGGTGAGGGCGATAAGAGCAGAATCAGCGCGTTCCTGCAACCAGGTCCGTTGCCACTGCCCCCAACCGCGCGGCAATGCCGCCGCGCTGGTCCAACCCGGCCTTGATCACATTCACCAAGGCGCTGCCCACCACGACCCCGTCCGCATGCGCGGCCACCTGGCGGACCTGCTCTCGCGTCGAGATGCCGAATCCCACGACCACCGGCAGGGCGGTGTGGCGTTTGATCGCCGCCACCGCCTCCGGGATGTTGGCCGCCACCTGGTCGCGGACGCCCGTCACGCCTTCCCGGGACACATAATAGATGAAACCGGTCGCCGCCGTCCCGATCACTGGCAGGCGCGCAGCGGGCGTGGTCGGCGCCACGATGAACACGGTCTTCACCCCGTGCCGGCGGCAGGCCTCCGAGAACTCCCCCGCTTCCTCCGGCGGCAGGTCCAGCGTGAGCATGCCGTCGACCCCCGCCTCCTTGGCCGCGCGGACGTAGGCATCCACGCCGTTCGAGAACACGAGGTTGTAATACGTGTAGAAAACGATCGGCACCTGACTGGTCTCGCGCAGGCGACGCACCAGTTCAAAGACCCGGGCGGTCGTCATGCCCCCTTCCAGCGCGCGCTGGGCGGCGAGCTGGTTGGTAA
>JBDKHE010000435.1:0-5428 GCA_039797805.1 Verrucomicrobiota bacterium | reverse complement strand
CTATGCCGGTTGCCACGGCCAGTCCCATGTCTTTGGCAGCGTAGCCTTCATCGGCCAGGTCACCGGGATCGTCTACCTCTGCATTCCCGACGATTTTGCCGTGACCGCCGCCGCGCGGGTGCTCGGCCTGACGGAGGAGGAAATGCGGACCAAGGGCAGCACCGCCGTGATGGATGTGATCGCCGAAATCACCAACATGACTGTCGGCGGATTCAAGAACGCCATCTGCCGGGCGGATGGCACGTGCAAATTGACTCTGCCAACCATCGTCCGCGGCGACAACCTTTCGGTCGTCGGCCTTAAAGGCACGGAGCGCCACATTTTTCACTTCGACTGTGACGGACACCGCTTGATCGCCGATATTCAGCTCAAGCAGGACTGAGCCGGTCGTGAGGCAACACTGACGACTGCGGGTTCCGTCCCGGAAACCGTCAGGCTCCGGGCGAGCATCCGGCGGAGGTCCGCAGCTCAAACGTCCTTCCGGCTCTCCAAGTCTTCCCAGTTGGCAAAGGCTGCGGCGTGTTCGCGCTCGACCGTCTCCAACCGGGTCTTGACCTCGGCAAACTGCGCGGCCTGCGACTTGTAGAATGCCGGATCAGCCAGCTTGGCTGCCAATTCAGCTTGTTCCTTTTCCAAGGCTTCGATCCTCGCCGGCAGGACTTCCAGCTCCTGACGCTCTTTGTTGGTCAGCTTCTTTCCCGGCTTGGACGGCACCGTGTTACCGCTGCGTTTGATCTCTGTCGCCTCGGCGCGAACCGGGGCTTCTTCCTGGGAGGCCAATCTGAGGGCCCGGGCGGCCTGTTTGGCCTTGTCCTGCATCCAGTCGGTGTAGCCACCGGCGTAATCGCCGATACGGCCATCACCCTCGAACACCAGCGTGCTGGTGACAACCTCGTCGAGAAACGCGCGATCATGGCTCACCAGCAGGAGCGTTCCCTGAAACTCCACCAGCAGGTCCTCGAGCAGATCGAGGGTTTCGGCGTCCAGGTCGTTGGTCGGTTCGTCGAGCACGAGTACGTTCGCCGGCTTCGTGAAAAGCCGCGCCAGCAACAACCGGTTGCGCTCTCCCCCCGAGAGCACGCGGGCGGGCGTGCGGGCCCGGGAGGGCTCGAACAGGAAATCCTGCAGGTAGCTGATCACGGCCCGCGACCGGCCATCGATCGTGACGGTCGCATTGCCGTTGGCGATGTTGTCGGCCACCGTCTTGTCGTCGTCAATCTGCGCGCGGAGCTGGTCGAAGTACACGACCTCCAGATTGGTGCCGTGCTTGATCTCGCCGGAGGTGGGCGCGAGTTGGCCGAGCAGCAGCTTGATCAGCGTGGTCTTGCCTGCGCCGTTGGGCCCGAGGATGCCGATCTTCTCGCCGCGGCGAATGATGAGCGAGAGATCCCGCACCACGGGCTTCCCATCCGCCCACGCATAGGAGACGTTCTCCGCCTCGATCACCTTCACACCGCTGCGGTCGGCCTCGGAAAGCTTGATGGTGGCCGTGCCGGTGCGATCGCGCCGCGCGCGCGCCTGGGCACGCATGTCCTTGAGGGCGTTGATGCGCGCGGTGGCCCGGGAGCGCTGGGCCTTCACCCCGCGCCGGATCCACTCCTCTTCCTGGGCGAGCTTTTTGTCGAACAGCGCGCGCTGTTTTTCCTCGGCCTCCAGGACCTCCTGTTTGCGCACGAGATAGGTGTCGTAGTCACACGCCCAACCGGCCAGGCGTCCCCGGTCGAGCTCGACGATACGCGTGGAAATGCGGCGCAGGAAGGCCCGGTCGTGGGTGACGAAAAACAGCGTGGGCTTCTTCTCGAGCAAAAACTCCTCCAGCCAGAGAATCGACTCCAGGTCGAGGTGGTTGGTCGGCTCATCGAGGAGCAACAGATCCGGCTGGCCGGCCAGCGCCCGCGCCAGCAAAGCCCGACGCTTGAGTCCGCCTGAAAGCGCGGAAAAGCTCTGGTCCGCCGGCAGCCGGATGGCGGCGATGAGGTCCTCGACCCGCACATCGCGCTCCCAGTCCTCCTCGTGATGATCGTCGTTCGGACGCAAGCCGCCATAGACGACGTCATGCACCGTGCCTTCGAGGTCCGAGGGGATTTCCTGCGTGAGCCGGCGATAGACTGCGTTGGATGGACGGAACACATCGCCGGTGTCGGGCTTCATGTCGCCCACGATCACCTTCATGAGGGTGGACTTGCCGGCCCCATTGCGTCCGAGCAGACAGACGCGCTCACCCGGATCCACCTGAAAATTGACCTTTTCAAGGATGGCGGGGCCACCGAAGTGGAGAGTGACGTCGAGCAAAGTGAGGAGAGCAGCCATGGGAACGGGCCAACTTGGGCAACGGTTCCGCCGGGTGCAACTCAAAGCTCCTGGGCGGTCACGATTCACCCAGAACCGCGCATCGTCGAGAATGCCCCTCCCCCGCCCGAAGCAGCCCGCCGCCCAACCGACGGCGGACCCAGGCAGATTCGCCTTCAACCTTAAGCACGTGAATCGGCTCCTCACCCCGGACCTTCGCCCACCCAAACAAGCCAAGGAGAACAGGTCACGGTGATCCTCCCGCATTGCCGTATTCGCCGCGCCCGTCCCTCCGGGTTGCCAAATGGGTTGACGCACCTACCCTGCCCCCATGTCCAAAAAAATCCGTTGGGGCGTACTCGGCTGGGCCCGGATCGCCCGCTTGAACGTCATCCCGGCCATCCAGCGCTCGAGCAACGGTGTGTTGCAAGCGGTCGCCTCCCGCAGCGACGCCAAGCTGGCCGAGTGCCAGGTCCAGTGCGGCCCCGTGGCCTTGCTGCGCAGCTACGAGGAACTCATCCGCGACCCTTCGGTTGATGCCGTCTACAACCCGCTGCCGAACTCCTTGCACAAGGAATGGACGATCAAGGCCGCCGAACAGGGCAAACACGTCCTCTGCGAGAAACCCGCCGCCCTCAATGCAGGCGAAGTCCGCGAGATGATCGCCGCCTGCCGGGCCAACGGCGTGCAATTCATGGAGGCTTTCATGTACCGCTACACCGCCCGCACCCAAAAGGTTCTGGAGGTTGTGCGCAGCGGCGTCCTTGGGGACATCCGCTTCATTCAGGCCCAGTTTCGTTTCCTGCTGAACCGCGAGGGCGATGTGCGCCGCGCCGCCACGCTCGGTGGTGGATCGCTCTACGATGTCGGCTGCTATCCGGTCAATTTCATCGGGCTCGTCATGGATGCCGCCACCGGCAGCGCACCCGGCGCCGGCCCGAGTCCGGAATCGGTCCAGGCAACCAGCCTGGACGTCAACGGCGTGGACGAGCTGTTCTCGGCGGTGCTGCGTTATCCCGGTGGCGTGATGGCGGCCCTCCACAGCGGACTGAATGCCCACTTCCGCATGGGGGCGGAAATCATCGGATCGCAAGCCGTGCTCGAGGTGCCGCTCACCTTCCTCGGCGACCAGGGGCCACTCACGCTCATCGCCGGCGACCAGCGCACGGAGCTGCCCGTGCCCGAGAGCGACCGCTACCGCCTCCAGGTGGAGGACTTTGCCGCAGCGATCCTGCAGCAACGTCCGCCCCTCCTCACGCCTGAGGAAACCATCCGCAACCTCGAGCTCATCGACCGACTTTATGCCGCCGCCCGCACCTGACCCGCTCACTCCCATGCCCTCCTCACCAATCGCCGCCGGCGTGCGCATCGGACACGTCCATCTGAAAGTCGCGAACCTGCAGCGGGCGCTGGACTTTTATTGCGGCGTGCTCGGATTCCAACTCACCCAGCGCTACGGCACGCAGGCAGCATTCATTTCCGCCGGTGGCTACCATCACCACATCGGCCTGAACACCTGGGAAAGCCTGGGCGGACCACCACCTCCCCGAGGGAGCACCGGACTGTTTCACACGGCGATTCTTTATCCCACCCGCGCTGATCTTGCCGATGCCCTGCGACGGCTGCTCGCGGCCGGTATTCCGCTGGACGGAGCCAGTGACCACGGAGTCAGCGAGGCTCTCTATCTGCGGGATCCCGATGAGAACGGCGTGGAGCTCTACTGGGATCGTGCGGAGCTAGCCTGGCCCCGCACGGCTTCAGGCGGGCTCGCCATGATCACGGCACCCCTGGATCTGGAGTCGCTCCTGAAAGAAAGGCCAGCTGCAGGCACCGGCCAGATTTGACCGAACGCCCTCAGGGACTCGTACCAAAGGCAAAATCCTGTACTGCCGCAACGAGCACCGGACGGCCGCCCCGAGTCGGAGGTGTAAACTTCCAGTGCCGCAAGGCACCGATCGCACGTTCGGCAAGATACGGATGCGATTCGGCCGAGACCGTGGGCATGCGGACGTCACCTTGCTCGTCCACGTAGAATCTGATGCGCACCCGACCGGTCACGCCTTCGCGTTGTGCGGCGACAGCATACTCAGGATTGACTTGTTTCAGAACGGCCAACGGCTGATCCAGATGGTCGGCCGGACAGACCTCCCAATCCGGCCGGTTCACGACCCGCTCCATGTAGGCATTGAGCATCTCCGCCGCGGTCCGGTTGATCACCACGCCGGTCTGCGAATAGTGAATGGCGAGCTGGACCGTGACGGCCACGGCCTGTCCGTTGTACCGAGCCGGCTTGAACCGCCACTCCTTGATCGCTTCCAAGGCGGGAGGCACGAGCTCCTGTTGCGAGGCCTCCAGCACCAGGGTGTCAGTCAGCCGTCCTTCGTCGCTCACGGAAAGCGCCACCACCACACGACCCGTACCGTCGCGCAAGCCATGCATCTTGAGCACGGCCGGAATCTGCGGCTCGACCGTGACCTCAATGCCCACTGACTCCAAAGCTGCCTGCAGCGGAGACAAAACGGCCAAAAGGAAGACCAAGGGTAGTATCGTCGACTTCATGCCTAAAGGGGTGAACTGACGTTAATATACTCCGTATGACCCAATATACCAATCACGAGGCTCCGGCTCCTGCTCACCGGACAAGAAATTCCTCAACCCCATGCCAGCCATGGGATTTACCCCATCGGATCCACCCCCCTACGATCCAGGCCAGACTCGGAATCCCGTCGATTTACAAGGAAAGCCCAACATTAACACGGAGAGGGTTCCCATTGGTCTGGCTCCTGCTAAATGTAAGCACCCATGGCCATTCATGTCGCCCTCAATCACCGGACCAGCTACAAGTACGACCGCCCCGTTGCGCTCGGGCCGCAAGTCATCCGGTTGCGACCGGCTCCGCATTGCCGGACACCCATCCTCAGTTATTCGCTAAAGCTCACTCCGCCCAAGGGTCATTTTCTCAACTGGCAACAGGACTCCTTCGGCAACTACCTCGCCCGCGCGGTGTACCCGGAAAAGGTCACCGAGTTCTCCGTCGAGGTGGATGTCGTGGCGGAGATGTCCGTCTACAACCCGTTTGATTTCTTTCTCGAACCATACGCCGAGCAATTCCCGTTCACCTACGACAAGCAGATCGCCC